>CAIWCQ010000500.1 GCA_903911165.1 uncultured Actinomycetes bacterium
AGAGCTGAGCTGCGCATGACGCGGCGCGCCCGGGTGGACGCTGAGTTGGTCCGTCGTGGGCTGGCCCGGTCCCGACAGCAAGCCGCGGAACTAATCGGCGCCGGCCGGGTCACCATCAACGGGATGCCCGCCGCCAAACCGGCGACCGCCGTCGAGATGACTGCAGCACTTGCCGTCGAGGGCGCCGGAGAACGCACCTGGGTCTCCCGCGGCGCGCACAAGCTGATCGGCGCGCTCGAGGACTTCCGCATCGATGTTGCCGGCCGGCGCTGTCTGGATGCCGGCGCGTCCACCGGTGGATTCACCGAGGTGCTGCTGGATCGCGGTGCGGCTGAGGTGGTCGCGGTGGATGTGGGATACGGCCAGCTGGCCTGGTCGCTGCGATCCGATGACCGGGTGCGGGTGATCGAACGGACCAATGTCCGCGAACTGACCCCGGAGGCGATCGGCGGCGCAGTCGATCTGGTGGTCGCGGACCTGTCGTTCATCTCGTTGTCCACAGTGCTGCCCGCGTTGACCGCCTGCGCGGCCCCGCACGCCGATATCGTTCCCATGGTGAAGCCGCAGTTTGAAGTGGGCCGCAGTCAGGTGGGTGCCGGTGGTGTCGTGACCGATCCGGGACTGCGGGCCGGGGCGGTGCTTGCCGTCGCCCAACGCGCCGCCGGCCTGGGTTGGCACACCGTCGCCGCCACCGCGAGCCCGCTGCCGGGACCGTCCGGCAATGTGGAGTACTTCCTGCGTCTGCGTAACCAGACCGATGGCGCCCAGACCGATGGCGCCCAGACCGATGGTGCTCTCGACGGCAGTGCTCTCGACGGTGAAGCCCTCGATGCTGAAGTGCGCCGCGCCGTCGCGCAGGGACCGCAATGACAGCGACGGCCAGGACTGTGCTGCTGGTTGTCAACACCGGCCGTGATGAGGCCAGGGAGACCGCACGAAACATTGGAAAGACCCTGGCGGCCAACGGAATCGGTCTCCGGGTGCTGTCCAGTGAAGCCATCGACGTGGGTGAGCAGGTCCAGACGGTCGACGGTGACGGTAACCTCGCCGATGGCTGCGAATTGGTTCTCGTTCTCGGCGGCGACGGAACCTTCCTGCGCGCCGCGGAGTTGGCCCGGGACGCTGACATTCCGGTGCTGGGAATCAATCTCGGCAGGATCGGTTTCCTGGCCGAAGCCGAAGCGGATTCAATCGACGCGATCCTCGGCCACATCGTCGCACGCGATTACCGGGTTGAGCACCGGATGACCCTCGATGTTGTGGTCAGCGCCGACGGGCAGGTGCTCTATCGCGGCTGGGCGCTCAACGAGGCCAGCTTGGAGCGGGCCGGGCACCGGGGAGTGCTCGGCGTGATGGTCGCCATCGACGGCCGGCCGGTGTCGGCCTTCGGCTGCGATGGCGTGCTGGTGTCCAGTCCGACCGGCTCCACGGCGTATGCGTTCTCCTCGGGTGGCCCGGTGGTCTGGCCCGACCTGGAGGCCATCATCGTGGTGCCCAACAACGCCCACGCGCTGTTCGCCCGGCCGATGGTCACCAACCCCAATGCGGTGATCACCGTCGACGTCGACACCGACAATCCCGAATCGGTGGTGGTGTGCGACGGCCGCCGCGAGGCGGCCGTACCGGCCGGGGCACGGTTGCAGGTGACCAAGTGCGGGACCCCGCTGAAGTGGGTGCGCCTGGACAGCGCGCCGTTCACCGACCGGCTGGTGCGGAAATTCCGGCTGCCGGTGACGAGTTGGCGCGAGCGGTAAATGCTCGCCGAGATCCGGATCGACTCACTCGGCGCGATCGGCGCGGCCACCGCTGAATTCGACCGCGGGCTGACCGTGCTGACCGGCGAGACCGGTACCGGCAAGACCATGGTGGTGACCGGCCTGCATCTGCTCGGCGGGGCACGCGCCGATGCCGCCCGGATTCGGTCGGGATCGCCCCGCGCGGTGGTGGAGGGCAGGTTCAGCACCGATGACCTCGATTCGGCCAGCGCCGCCGCGGTGCAGGAGATCCTGGATTCCTCGGCCGCCGACCGCGACGACGACGGCAGCGTCATCGCGTTGCGCTCGGTCAGCCGCGATGGTCCGTCGCGGGCCTACCTCGGCGGGCGCAGTGTGCCGGCGAAAACGCTGACCACCTTCACCACCGGACTGCTGACACTGCACGGTCAAAACGACCAGTTGCGGCTGATGCGAGCCGACGAGCAACGCGGTGCGTTGGATCGGTTCGCGACTGTCGCCGCGCCGCTGGAGCGTTATCGAAAACTTCGCGACGAGTGGCTGATCGCGCGGCGCGATCTCCTCGACCGCACCAACCGGGCCCGCGAACTGGAGCAGGAGTCCGACCGATTGACGTTCGCGCTGACCGAGATTGCCGGCGTCGATCCACGCCCGGGCGAAGATGTGTCGTTGGTGGCCGAGATTCGCCGGCTTTCCGAACTCGACGCGGTGCGTGAGGCCGCATCCGGTGCTCGCGATGCGGTATCGGGGGTCGACGAGGAGGCTGTTGATAGTCAAACCCGTTCGGCCACAGCGAGTCTCGTTCGAGCGATCACACTGCTGGAATCGTCCGAAGACGGCGCGCTGACTGCACTGGGTGTTCAGCTCGCCGAGGCGCTGACCGTCATCGGTGACGTCGGCCGCGAACTCGGTGACTTCCTGGCCGCGCTGCCCACCGACGCCAGCGCGCTGGAGAACAAGCTCGCCCGCCAGGGCGAACTGCGCACCTTGATCCGCAAGTACGCCGCCGATGTCGACGGCGTACTGAGCTGGGCCGAACAGTCGCGGCAACGCCTGGCCGCACTCGATGTATCCGAGGAGGCGCTGACCGGGTTGTCCGACCGGGTGCGCGAACTCGAGGCTCAGGTGGGGGCCTGCGCGGTGGAGTTGTCCAAGAAGCGCAGGAAAGCCGCCACCGGACTGGCCAAGGCCGTCACCGCGGAACTGGCCGGTTTGGCGATGGCCGACGCTGACTTCACCGTCGCCGTCGCCACCATGGCGGCGCGAGATGGCGACGGCGCGCCGCTGACACTGCCGTCCGGGGAACTGGCGCACGCCGGCGCTGACGGAGTGGATGCGGTCGAGTTCGGCTTCACTGCGCACCGCGGCGCCCAGGACGCCGACTCGGTGCTGCCGCTGAACAAAAGCGCATCCGGTGGCGAACTGTCCCGGGTGATGCTGGCGCTCGAGGTGGTGCTGGCCGCCTCCGCCGAGGGCACCACCATGGTGTTCGACGAGATCGACGCCGGCGTGGGCGGGCGGGCGGCGGTGCAGATCGGACGGCGCCTGGCCCGACTGGCGCGCACCCACCAGGTCATCGTCGTCACCCACCTGCCCCAGGTCGCCGCGTATGCCGACACCCACCTGGTCGTCGACGCCGCCGTGGCCACCGCCGGCGAACCGGCCAGCGCCGTTCGCCACCTGGCCGACGAGGACCGGGTCGCCGAACTGGCTCGGATGCTGGCCGGCCTGGGCGAATCCGATACCGGCCGGGCGCACGCGCGGGAACTGCTGGCGGCGGCGCAGGAGGAGCGATCCGGTCCGTAACCGGCGGCGTTGACCTGCGGATAGCGTGTTACCTGTGGGACAGAACGTAACTTCTGGGGCTGTTGTTACGGCGCGCCTACCCGGATCGCGCGTCGGTCACGGACAAAATCAGGGGCATGAAGATGTCAGCGCTGCTCTCCCGCAATGCCAATGCCCGACCGGGCGTCACCGGAACCGCACGGGTGGATCGGGACACCGATCGCCTGTTGCGTCGCGTCGGTGCCGGCGACATCGTCGTTCTCGACATCCTCGACCTCGACCGGGTGACCGCGGACGCCCTCGTCGACGCCGGTGTCGCGGGCGTGGTGAACGCCTCGCCGTCGATCTCCGGGCGCTATCCCAACCTCGGTCCCGAGGTGCTGGTGGCCAACAACATCGTCTTGATCGACAACGCCGGCCCGGAGATCTTCAAGAAGATCAAGGACGGTGCCAAGGTGCGCCTGCACGAAGGCGGGGTGTACGCCGGCGAACGGCACCTGGCCCACGGTGTGGAGCGCACCGACGAGGAGATCGCCGACCTCATGCTCGACGCCAAGACCGGACTCGTCGCCCATCTCGAAGCCTTCGCCGGCAACACCATTGAGTTCATCCGCAGCGAGAGCCCACTGCTGATCGACGGGATCGGCATTCCGGACATCGACGTCGACGTTCGCCGCCGCCACGTCGTCGTGGTGGCCGACGGACCCGGGGCGGCCCAGGACGTCAAGGTGCTCAAACCGTTCATCAAGGAGTACCAGCCGGTGCTCGTCGGCGTCGGCGCCGGCGCGGACATCTTGCTCGCGGCCGGCCACCGCCCGGCGCTCATCGTCGGTAACCCGGATCAGATGAGCGCCGAGGTGCTCAAGTGCGGTGCCCAGGTGGTGTTGCCCGCCGATGCCGATGGTCACGCCGATGGGCTGGAACGCATCCAGGACCTGGGTATCGGGGCGATGACCTTCCCGGCCGCCGGGTCGGCAGCCGATCTTGCACTGCTGCTGGTCGACCACCACGGTGCCGCACTGATCGTGACGGCCGGCCAGTCGGCGAGTATCGAGGAGTTCTTCGACCGCACCCGGGTGCAGAGCAACCCGTCGACGTTCCTGACCCGGCTGAAGGTCGGCGAGAAACTGGTGGACGCGAAAGCCGTTGCCACGATGTACCGCAACCACATCTCCGGCGGCACGGTCGCACTGCTGATTCTGGCTGTGTTACTCGCCGTCATCGCCGCGTTGTGGGCGGCGCGCGTCGACACCGTGGTGATCGACTGGATCGCGACGTACTGGAACCAGTTCTCCCTGTGGGTGCAGAGCTGGGTCACCTAAGCGGGCCCGGACGGGCGTGTCAGCGCCGCGGTTCCGGCGTCGGTGTTAGGGTCAACTTCCGTGGGTCGGCAGGCCCCAAACCGGGCCTTCGGGACCGGCAGACCAAAGCCCTGCGCCGTCGTCACGGAGGTTGCTCTTGCCCGCATTGCGCAAGCACCCGCAGGCTGCCACCAAGCACATCTTTGTCACCGGTGGCGTGGTCTCCTCGCTTGGCAAGGGCCTGACCGCCAGCAGTCTCGGGCAGTTGCTGACCGCCCGCGGACTGCAGGTGACCATGCAGAAACTCGACCCGTACCTCAACGTTGATCCGGGAACCATGAACCCGTTCCAGCACGGTGAGGTGTTCGTCACCGAGGACGGGGCCGAAACCGACCTCGACGTCGGCCACTATGAGCGCTTCCTGGACCGGGATCTGTCCGGTTCGGCGAATGTGACCACCGGCCAGGTGTATTCGAAAGTCATCGCCAGGGAACGTCGTGGGGAGTATCTCGGCGATACCGTGCAGGTAATCCCGCACATCACCGATGAGATCAAAAGCCGCATCCTGGAGATGGCCGAGCCGGACGCCGACGGCAACCGGCCCGACGTCGTCATCACCGAGGTCGGCGGCACTGTCGGCGATATCGAATCCCAGCCGTTCCTGGAAGCGGCCCGCCAGGTGCGGCACGAGGTCGGTCGGGAGAACTGTTTCTTTCTGCACGTCTCGCTGATCCCGTATCTGGCGCCGTCGGGGGAGTTGAAGACCAAACCCACCCAGCACTCGGTGGCCGCCCTGCGCAGCATCGGCATCACCCCGGACGCGCTGATCCTGCGTTGCGATCGCGATGTGCCCGAAGGGCTCAAGGAGAAGATCGCGCTGATGTGCGACGTCGACATCGACGGGGTGATCTCCACGCCCGATGCGCCGTCCATCTACGACATCCCCAAGGTGCTGCACCGTGAGGAACTCGACGCCTATGTGGTGCGGCGGTTGAACCTGCCGTTCCGCGATGTCGATTGGACCACCTGGGATGACCTGCTGCGTCGGGTGCACGATCCGCAGGAGACGGTGCGAATCGCGTTGGTGGGCAAATACATCGACCTCTCCGATGCCTACCTATCGGTGGCCGAGGCGTTGCGGGCCGGCGGGTTCACCCACCGAGCCAAAGTCGAGATGCGTTGGGTGGCTTCCGATGACTGCGAAACAGACTCCGGTGCGGCCGCAGCCCTCGACGATGTGCACGGGGTGCTGATTCCGGGTGGTTTCGGGATCCGCGGGATCGAAGGAAAGATCGGCGCCATCCGGTATGCCCGCCACCGTGGGCTTCCCCTGCTGGGACTGTGTCTGGGACTGCAGTGCATCGTGATCGAGGCGGCCCGCACGGTGGGACTGAGCGAAGCGAACTCCGCCGAGTTCGAACCAGAGACGCCGGATCCGGTGATCTCGACCATGGCCGATCAACGGGACGCCGTCGCGGGTGAGGCCGATCTGGGCGGGACCATGCGTTTGGGCGCCTACCCGGCGGTCCTGGAGCCGGGATCGGTTGTCGCCGAGGCGTATCAGGGGACCGAGGTGTCTGAACGCCACCGGCATCGCTATGAGGTGAACAACGCCTACCGCGATCGAATCGCCGAGAGCGGACTACGGTTCTCCGGTACCTCACCGGACGGGCACCTGGTCGAGTTCGTCGAGTACCCGCGTGAGGTGCACCCCTTCCTGGTCGGCACCCAGGCCCATCCGGAACTCAAGAGCCGGCCGACCCGGCCGCATCCGTTGTTCGTCGCGTTCGTCGGCGCGGCTATCGATTACAAGGCGGCGGAACGCCTTCCGGTGGAGATCCCCGACCACTCGAGCGGCCACGAACATGCAGGCGGCCCCGAACATGCGGGCGGCCCCGAACACTCGAGCGGCCCCGAACATGCAGGCGGCCGGGAACTTGCCGACGACTCCGGTGCGCAGCCGTTGTCGGAACATGCCCGTGGGTGACCACGTCTTCGAGACGGTGTCCTCCGAAACCGTCTATTGCGGAAAGATTCTCGCGCTGCGCACTGATGAGATCCGGATGCCCGGTGGCAGCACCGCGATGCGCGAGGTCGTCGAACACTTCGGTGCGGTCGCCGTCGCCGCGGTCGACGATCACGACAGGTTGATGATGATCTACCAGTACCGCACCGCGCTGAACCGTCGGCTGTGGGAACTGCCCGCCGGACTGCTCGACGAACCGGGGGAGGATCCTGTGGTGGCCGCCGCCCGCGAACTGCGTGAGGAGACCGGTCTGGTCGCCGAGGACTGGCGGGTGCTGATCGACGTCGCGCTCTCGCCGGGATTCTGCGATGAGGCGGTCCGGGTGTACCTGGCGCGGGGCTTGAGCCAGGCCGGCCGACCGGAGGCCGATCACGAAGAGGCCGACCTCACGGTGCACTGGGTGGACCTCGAGCAGGCCGTGGAGCAGGTGCTGTCCGGTGAGATCGCTAACGCCACCGCCGCGGCGGGCGTGCTGGCCGCCCACGCCGTCATCACCGGGGGGCGGCCCGCCCGGCCGGCTGACGCCCCGTGGCCGGACCGCCCGAAAGCCTTTGCGGCCAGGCAAACATGACCACCGCACAATTCACCGCACTCGACGGGCAGTTGCGGGGCTACCTCGATCACCTCACCATCGAGCGTGGGGTGGCCGCCAACACGATCAGTTCCTATCGACGCGATTTGCGTCGTTACAGCGTGCACCTGACCCTGCGCGGGATCGACGATCTGCGCGCCGTGACCGAGACCGACGTCAGCGATTTTCTGGTCGCGCTGCGCCGAGGCGATCCCGACGCACAGGTGACCCCGCTGTCGGCGGTGTCGGCGGCGCGGGCGCTCATCGCGGTGCGCGGATTGCACAAGTTCGCCTCCGCCGAGGGCATCATCGACATCGACGTCGCCCGTGCGGTCAAACCGCCCACCCCCAGCCGGCGGCTGCCCAAGAGTCTGGGCCTCGATGAGGTGCTGGCTCTGCTGGACGGTGCCGGTGGCGACGGCCCGAACGACGGCCCGCTGACGCTGCGCAACCGGGCTCTGCTGGAACTGCTGTACTCCACCGGCGCTCGTATCTCGGAGGCCGTCGGCCTCGATGTCGACGACGTCGATACCCACGCGCGGTCGGCTCTGCTGCGCGGCAAGGGCGGTAAGCAGCGGCTTGTCCCGATCGGCCGGCCGGCGATCGCCGCGCTGGACGCCTACCTGGTGCGGGGTCGTCCGGACCTGGCCCGGCGCGGTCGCGGCGGGCCTGCGATCTTCCTCAACGCCCGCGGCGGCCGGCTGTCCCGCCAGAGCGCCTGGCAGGTATTGCAGGACGCCGCCGAGCGGGCCGGGATTACCGCGGCTGTCTCCCCGCACACCCTGCGGCACTCCTTCGCCACGCACCTGCTCGACGGCGGGGCCGACGTGCGCGTGGTTCAGGAACTACTGGGTCACGCCTCGGTGACCACCACCCAGATCTACACCCTGGTCACGGTGACCACACTGCGCGAGGTGTGGGCCGGCGCCCACCCGCGGGCGTAGCCGCGACTCGATCAGCCCAGGAACTCCGACTCCAGCACCAGATCCGGAACCCGGGTGTACTCGGCATGGGTCCGGTGCTCGACGGTGTCCCAGGTGGTGCCCTGCTCGGCGCGCATGTAGGCGCGGTACTTCGGCGCTCCCGGCACCAGAACGTTGTCGGCGACGGTGATGCTGCCCGGATGCAGCCAACCGCGTTCGATGATGCGCAACAGATCTGGCAGGTAGGCGGCCTTGTCGTGATCAATGAACAACAGGTCCAGGCCGCCGGTCGTGAACCCGTGATCGCGGGCGAGGGTGTCCAGTGTGGTGCCGCCGTCGCCGATGGTGCCGACCACGCAGGTGATCCGGTCCGCCACCCCGGCGTGTGCCCAGATCCGCCGGGCGTTGGCGGCGTTGGCCTCGGCCAGTTCCACCGAGACCACCCGGGCATCGGGGCCGGCGCGGGCGATCCGCAGCGCGCCGTAGCCGCAATAGGTGCCCAGTTCCAGGGCGAGCGTCGGGTGCCGAGGGGCCGCGGATTCGGCGGCGCGGCGCACTGCGGTGTCGAGGAGCAGGCCTTTCTCAT
>CAIWCQ010000501.1 GCA_903911165.1 uncultured Actinomycetes bacterium
GCCACCGAAAGCGGCCTCGACGACGACTCCGCCGACGCACTGCTGACCGGACCCATCGGCCGGGTGGATCCGGTGTCGCTGCGCCAGTTGCGCCGCGCGCTGCGGCGCAACGATCGGTCTCTGCGCGAGGCACTCACCGGCCCGGCAACGCAGCTGCCGGCCACCCTGGCGGCACCGGTCAAGCGGGTGCGTTCGGTGCTCACCGCGGCCGCCCGCAGCCACCGCAGTCACCACGATCCACGGTTCACGCTGTGGCAGGCGTGGGAGCGCAGCGGCCTGCAGCGGCGCTGGGTTGCCGTCGCCGATCGCGGGGGCGCCGAGGGTGCGCTGGCTGAGCGCAATCTCGGCGCGGTCACCGCGCTGTTCGATATCGCCGAGTCCTATGTTGCCCGTACCGCCGGAGCATCGCTGTCGGGTCTGCTCGAACATGTGGCGGCCCTGCAACTGCCGCCGGTCGGCGATTCCGCGCCGGCCGGGGAGACGGTGGCGGTGCTCAGCCCGCACGCCGCGCTCGGCCGCGACTGGGAGATGGTCGTGATCGCAGGTCTGCAGGACGGGTTGTGGCCCAACATCACTCCGCGCGGCGGGGTGCTGGGAACCCAGCGCCTGCTCGACGTCCTGGACGGCCTCGGCGCGGACGTGTCGGTGCGCGCCCCACTGCTGGCCGAAGAGCGCCGGCTGCTGATCGTGGCGATGGGCCGGGCCCGGCAGCGGTTGCTGATCACCGCGGTCGACGGCGGCGCCGGCGATGAGGCCTTTCCGTCGGTGTTCGTTCCCGAATTGGCCCGGTTGGCGAGCGGCGATATCCCGGCGGTGCCGGTACCGCCGGTTCAGGCCCCACAGGTGCTCTCCCCGGCCGCGGTGGTGGGCCGGCTCCGGGCCGTGGTCTGCGCCCCCGGTGACGCGGTGGATGAGAGCCGACGGCACTGCGCCGCAGAACAATTGGCCCGTCTGGCCGCGGTCGGGGTACCGGGTGCCGATCCGCGGCAATGGCACGGCCTCGGGCAGATCAGCACCGTGGAGCCGTTGTTCAGCGGCGACGACCACACCGTCACGTTGAGTCCGTCGACGCTGCAAACCCTGTCGGATTGTCCGCTGCGCTGGCTGGCCGAACGCCACGGCGGCACCGGGGCGCGCGCACTGAACTCCACGCTGGGCTCGGTGGTGCACGCGCTGGTCGCCGAGTCGTCGAAGAGCGAGGCGCAGCTGATCGCCGAACTGGAAAACGTTTGGGCCGCTCTGCCATTCGATTCACCGTGGTACGCCGCCAACGAACTCGACCGCCATCGCGCGATGCTGGCCGCGTTCATCTCCTGGCGCGCGACGACCCGCCACGAGCTCACCGAGGTCGGCACCGAGGTTGAACTCGACGGCGTCCTCGCCGAACCGGCCGACGGTCTGCCGGGCGTGCGGGTCCGCGGACGCATCGACCGCCTGGAGCGCGATGCGCAGGGCCGGCTGGTGATCGTCGATGTCAAGACCGCCCGGAGTCCGGTCACCAAGGACGACGCGCAGCAGCACGCGCAACTCGGCTTCTATCAACTCGCGGTCAGCGCCGGGTTGCTCGGCGGCGATCACGGCGGCGATCACGGTGGCGATCACGGCGGCGGCGACCAGCCCGGCGGCGGGCGGCTGGTCTACGTCGGCAAGGCTGCGGCGTCCGGAAGCGCAACCGAACGCGAGCAGAGCCCGGTGGGTCCCGACGACACCGCGCAGTGGTTGCAGAAGGTGCGCGCGGCCGCAGCGGCCACCGCCGGACCGCACTTCGCCGCCCGGGTCAACGACGGCTGCTCGCACTGTCCAATCCGGCCGTCGTGTCCGGCCCATGCGATTCCCGCCAACACTGCGGAGCCGTCATGACATTCAGCCCTGTCGAACTCGCTGCCGCGTTGGGGCTTCCGGAGCCCACCGACGAGCAGGTCGCGGTGATCTCCGCGGAGCCCGGCCCGCTGGTGGTCGTCGCCGGTGCCGGCGCGGGCAAGACCGAGACCATGGCCGCCCGGGTGGTGTGGCTGGTGGCCAACGGCTACGCCGATCCGGGACAGGTACTCGGCCTGACCTTCACCCGTAAGGCGGCCGGGCAGTTGCTGCGCCGGGTGCGCTCCCGACTGGCCCGGCTGTCCGGCTACCTCGGCACCGAGACGACCGGCGCTTCCGGTACCCCGGTGGTCAGTACCTACCACGCTTTCGCCGGGTCGCTGCTGCGCGAGTTCGGGCTGCTGTTGCCGGTGGAACCCGACGCCCGGCTGCTCAGCGAAACCGAGATGTGGCAGTTGGCCTTCGACGTCGTCAGCCGTTATCCGCACCCGCTGCCCATCGACAAGAGTCCGGCCGCGGTCACCGCGATGGTGCGTGCGCTGGCCGATGAACTCGCCGAGCACCTGATCGATACCAGCCAGTTGCGTGACACCCATGTCGAAGTCGAACGGCTGGTGCACTCCCTGCCCGCCGGGCCGCGTCAGCGCGGCAGCGGCCCGAATCGCGCGCTGCTCGACATGCTCGACACCCAGACCCGGCGCAGCGTGTTGGTGCCGCTCATCGACGCCCTCGGCGCCCGGATGCGCGCAGAGAAGGTGATGGACTTCGGTTCGCAGATGTCGGCGGCCGCCCGGCTCGCCTCGGCACATCCACAGGTCGGCGAGCAGTTGCGGGCCCGCTACCGGGTGGTGCTGCTTGACGAATACCAGGACACCGGCCACTCGCAGCGCATCGCGCTGTCGGCCCTGTTCGGCGGCGGCCGCGACGATGGCCTGGCGCTGACCGCGGTGGGCGATCCGATCCAGTCGATCTACGGCTGGCGCGGCGCCTCGGCCACCAACCTGCCCCGGTTCACCACCGACTTCCCCCGTGCGGACGGTTCCCCGGCGCCCACCCTGGAGTTGCGCACCAGCTGGCGCAACCCGCCGAGCGCCCTGCACCTGGCCAACGAGATCTCCGCGGCTGCCCGGCGGCGTTCGGTGGCGGTGCGCCCGCTGCGTTCGCGGCCCGGTGCGCAACCCGGCACCGTGGCCTGCGCGCTGCACAACGACGTTGTGGCGGAACGGGATTGGCTGGCTGATCACATCGCTGCCCGCTACGCCGATGCCGCGCAGGCGGGCCAGGACCCGCCGACGGCCGCTGTGCTGGTGCGGCGCAATGCCGACGCTGGGCCGATCGCCGAGGCACTGAGTGCCCGAGGTGTTCCGGTGGAGGTGGTCAGCCTGGCCGGGCTGCTGTCGATTCCCGAAGTGGCACAGGTGGGTTCGATGCTGCGACTGGTGGCTGACCCCACCGCCGGTGCGGCGGCCATGGCGGTGCTGACCGGGCCGCGCTGGCGCCTCGGCGCCAAGGATCTGGCCGCACTATGGCGCCGCGCGATGATCCTCGATGGGCGGCGCATCCTCGCCGACTCGGTAGAGCAGATCGTCGCCGCCGCGGACGCCGAGACCGCCGGCCTGGCCGACGCACTTGCCGATCCGGGTGCACCGGATGCCTACTCGGAGCCGGGCTACGCGCGGATCACCGCACTGGCCGCCGAGTTGGCTCGGCTTCGAGGTTTTCTGGCGCACCCGGTCACCGATCTGGCGGCCGAGGTCCGTCGGGTCATCGGTGTGGACGCCGAGGTGCGCGCCGCCCGGCCGGTCGACTCCGACGGCACCGGCACCGAACACCTGGATCGCTTCGCCGACGTCATCGCCGGCTACACCGAACAGCGTCGTTGCGACGTGGCCGGCCTGCTGGCTTATCTCGACGCCGCCGCAGTCGTCGAAGACGGCTTGGCCCCGGCTGAGGTGGGGGTGGCCACCGGGCGCGTGCAGATCCTCACCGTGCACGCCGCGAAGGGCCTGGAGTGGCAGATCGTGGCCGTGCCGCACCTATCGGCCCGGGTTTTCCCGTCCACCGGCAAGGCGCGCACCTGGCTCAACGATCCAGGCCAGCTTCCGCCCCTGCTGCGCGGCGATCGCGCCGGCGATCAGGCCGGGTTGGGTCGCTACGGGGTACCGGTGCTCGACACCTCCGCGGTCAGTGACCGCAAGGCCCTCGAGAACGTCATCGACTCCCACCGCGAGCAGTTGGCGCAGCGCCGCATCGACGAGGAACGCCGGCTGCTCTATGTCGCGTTGACCCGAGCCGAGGACACCCTGCTGCTGTCGGGGTATCACTGGGGCGCCACCGGGTCCACGGCATCCGGGCCATCGGATTTCCTGGTGGAGATCAAAAACATCATCGAGGCCGCGGCAACCGCCGGCGACCCGTGCGGGCAGGTCGAACACTGGGCGCCCGCGCCCGCCGACGGTGATCCGAACCCGTTGCGCGACAACGTCACCGAAGTGATGTGGCCGGTCGATCCGCTGCAGGGGAGGGCCGAGGTCGAGCGCGGCGCGGCCCTGGTACGCGCCGCGATGACGGGCCCAGCGCCCGCGGCTGGCATCGACGACCCGGATGGTTTTATCGCCGATGTCGACGCCCTGCTCGCCGAGCGTGCCCGGGTGGCCGCACCCGGCCCGGTCGCCCTGCCCGCCCAGCTGTCGGTCAGTGCACTCGTCGAACTCGACCGTGACCCCGACGTCGCCGCCCGGCGGCTGACCCGCCGGCTGCCGGCACGGCCGGACGCGCACGCCCTCCTGGGTACCGCATTCCACGACTGGGTGCAGCGGTTCTTCGGCGCCGACCGGTTGTTCGACCTCGAGGACCTGCCCGGTGCGGGAGATCCGCAGACCGTCGACGCCGACGCACTCAATGCACTGCAGGAGGCCTTCACCGCTTCGCCGTGGGCGGTGCGCACCCCGGTTGCCGTCGAGGTGGGCTTCGAGATGGCGATCGGCGACACGGTCGTCCGGGGACGCATCGACGCGGTATTCACCGACGCCGACGGCGGGGTGACCGTCGTCGACTGGAAGACCGGCGAACCCCCCGCCGACGATGCCGCGCGCCGCCACGCCGCGGTGCAACTCGCGGTCTACCGGTTGGCGTGGGCCGGACTGTCAGGCCTGCCGCCGGCGAAGGTGCGCGCGTCGTTTCACTACGTACGCTCGGGCCGGACCGTCACCCCGGAGTCACTGCCCGGGCCGCAGGAGCTGGCCGCGCTGCTCAGACCGGAGCGTTGCGCCTGATCTTCAACGCCGAGACGATCATCGGCACCTGGAACGGCAGTCGGGCCATCGCGCCCAGCTTCATCGGCAGCGGTTTGTTCCACCACATCCGCACCAGGTTGATGTTTGCCGGGAACACCGCTAGAAAAAGCGCCACCGCAGCACCAGCACCGAGGCGGCGGGTCCGGGGCACCAGCAGCAACCCGCCCACGGCGATCTCGGCCACCCCGGAGGCCAGCGTGTAGAACCGCGGGCTGCCGGGCAGCTCAGCGGGCACGATGGTGTCGAACGGCTTGGGTGCGGCGAAGTGGCCCACACCGGTGGCGATCAGCATCGCCGCCATCTTGTAGGCCGAACGTTGGCTGGTGGGTTCAGTGGAGGTCTGCGGCATGGTTACATAATGCTCGTGTGCGGCCATTCTCCCCGGCAAAACCGCCGAGCGACTTCCATGACGAGGTCTAGTGGCTGACAGCAGGCTGGCGCGCAACCTGCGGGCCATCGACGAGAATCTCGGCGTCAAGCCGGACTCGGCCCTCGTCGACTACCTGCGTATCCCGGAGAAGTTCGTCAGCCCGGTCCGCCGCATCGCCCGCCGGCTGCTGTACGCGCTGCTGGTGTTGGCAGCC
>CAIWCQ010000502.1 GCA_903911165.1 uncultured Actinomycetes bacterium
GCGGTAGCAGATCGGCGATCAGCGACATCAGATACATGATCGAGGCCGGCGTCTGCTCGGCCGGTTTGAGCACCACCGCGTTTCCGGCGGCCAGTGCCGGCGCCAATTTCCACACCGCCATCAGGATCGGGAAGTTCCACGGAATGATCTGACCCACCACTCCGAGTGGCTCGTGGAAGTGATAGGCGATGGTGTCGTCGTCGATCTCGCTCAGCGATCCCTCCTGGGCGCGGATCGCGCCGGCGAAATAACGGAAGTGATCCACCGCCAACGGAATATCTGCATTCAGGGTCTCCCGGATCGGCTTGCCGTTATCCCACGACTCAGCGAGCGCGATCTTCTCCAGATTTTCCTCGATCCGATCGGCGATCTTGTTCAGGATCACCGATCGGTCGGCCACCGAGGTCTTACCCCAGGCCGGGGCCGCGGCATGTGCAGCGTCCAGCGCCAACTCGATATCGGCCGCGGTGGAACGTGCCACCTCGCAGTAGGTCTGACCGGTCACCGGTGAGGGCACCTCGAAATACTGACCCTGCACTGGGGCGACCCACTGCCCGCCGATGAAGTTCTCGTACCGGCTCTGAAATGACATCAACGAACCCGGGGATCCCGGGGGTGCGTACACGGACATGGCGCGTCTCCTAGCTGGTTGTCTGACGATAGCCCAGCGGGATTCAGCCCAGCGGTCGATTCGATCTGCCCCGGCGAGCAGTCCAGGGCAGACGTACCCGGGGAAGCAGAACCCCCGGGCGTCGGCGTCGGATCGCTCCGGTGATCACACCACTGCCGTACGCCGCATCTTCGATCAGATGCAGGGCCGCGTAGCGCACCGGGTCGATCCCGGGGCGCCGCGTCAGCCATTCCTGGGCGAGGGGCGCCAGCATGCTCGCCGCGGCGATCCGGGCGATCCGGGACCGTGGCGTCATAGCCAGCGCGAGCCAACCCAGTGGCCACCACTCCCGGCGCAACAGATGTCCGACGGCGAGTGTCTCGGCCAGCACGCCCTTGCCGACGACGATCGGGGCCACCACGGGGTCCACGGCGGTGTCGCGCAGTCTGCGCGCCAGGAGGGCGATCGATACGCCAGTGGCGCCGATCGCGGCGAACGGCCGCCGCGCCAGCACCAGGAGAACTATCGCGAGATTGAGGGCCGACAGTCGCGCCGGCGCCAGGCGGCGCGGATGGCGACTGTCCAATACCGCCGCGGAAGTGCCATAGGCGAAGTGGCGGCCAGCCCAGTCGATCCATCGCGGACGTAATTCGTGGGTAACGGTCGAGGCCGGCTCGTAACGGACCATCCCGCCATCCTCCAGAAGTCGCCAGATGAGGTCGACATCCTCGCCGACCCGCATCTCCTCGTCGAACATCAAGTGCTGCAGAGCATTTCGGCGGACCATGAGGGTTGCCGACGGTAGGTACCCCAGTGCTGAACCCGGTGCGACCAACTCTGGGCGGGGGCCCATGTCGAGCGCCGACCGGCACCGCTCATACCGGGGGAGTAGGGCCTCGGAATTTGTGCGGGGCCGGATCCGGGGTGCGACGGCGGCTACCCGCGGGTCGTCGAAATGAGCGACGAGAGGACCGAGCCACCCCGGCGTGACCACGCAGTCGGCATCGACGAACGCCACGATCGGCGCGCTGGTCATGGAAAGTCCGGTGTTGCGGGCAGCGGCGGGTCCTCGGTTCGATGGGTGCCGGATCAGCGTCGCCCCGTGCGCGCGGGCCACCTCTGCGACCGCTGTCGTCGTTGACCCGTCGTCCACGACGATGATGCGCACCAGGGGTGCGGACGTCGTCAGTGCCGTTAGGCAGGCGTCGAGTGACTCCGGCCGCTCATAGGCGGGGACGACGACCTCCACGGTGGGCGTCGAACCGGCGTCCCGGTCCTGGACCCGTAGCGGGTGAACGATCCCGCGGGATAGCAGTATGTCCGCGACGGACTGCTCTACCCCGGGGGAGGGACGAAGGCCCGCGGTTCCAGACTGTTGCAAGCGGCGCACGAACGGCCGCGCGGCGGGCGCGATCCGCAGAACGCCCCACGGAGCCCCGCCGAGTACGACAGCGGCATCCCGCCAGACCATTACCCGGTCATCAAGGCCGATGCGCCGGCCGGCCGACAGACCGGCGGGGTTGTCTGTCTGCGCGTCCTTGCCCATGGTGCAGGCCAGTATCCCAGTCCGGGGCGGCGCCTCCCGGCTCCGCTTCCCCGAATCGGCGGTCCCACCCGGTTACGATCGCGACGTGAAGTCGTCGAAGGCGCTGACCAGGATCGCGGGTTTGCTCGGACTGGTGGTGCTGATGGTGTCGCTGGCCGCGCCGGTGTCGGCGGAACCACCCGCCGCCCCCACAGCCGAGACGTCTCAGTGGATCGTCGTGGGCGTGCCCGCCACCGACGCGACGACCGGCACCCTTACCGCTTTCCAGCGGGTCGGTCAGCAGTGGAAGGCCGTCCTTGGGCCGACGAAGGCCCTGGTCGGCGAACTCGGTATCGGCATCCCCGCCGACGGCGTTTACCGCACTCCCGAGGGCACGTTCGCATTCGACCAGGCTTTCGGACGGGAACCCAATCCCGGTACCAAGATGCCGTACTTCCAAGCCACTGACCAGGATTGGTGGGATGAGGATGCCGCCTCGCCCACGTACAACACCCATGTGCGATCGGTGGAGAACCCGTCGTCGATCACCGAGAACCTCTACGACTCCGGCCCGGTCTATGACTATGCGGTCAATATCGCGGTCAACCCGCAACGGATTCCCGGGAAGGTATCCGGGATCTTTCTGCATGTGACCGATGGCAATCCCACCTGGGGTTGCGTGGCCATCGGCCGTGAAGAGATGCGCTCGATACTGACCTGGCTGGACCCTGCTGCTGCGCCGCGGATCACCATTGGCGTCGGAAATCCTTCGCTGATTCCGATCGGTTCCTAATCGGAACAGCCTGCCCGGGTGCAACACTTCGGCCATGAGCCAGGAGGGGCCGGGTGTGAGCGGGGACGGCGAGGTTGTCGACCCGCCGATGGAGGGGCTGAAATCCAAGGGTCTGAAGAAGGGGTCGATCTCGCTGATCGGCGCGGTGGCGATCGGACTTGCGGCCACCGCGCCGGCATACTCGCTGACCGGCGCACTGGGGCACGGAGCTAACGAGGCCGGCTACCAGATGCCGGTGGTCTTCATCATCGCGGTCATTCCGATGTACTTCATCGCCCTGGCCTATAAGCACCTCACCGATGCTGCACCGGACGCCGGCACGGTGTTCACCTGGGGCTCGAAGGCAATCCTTCC
>CAIWCQ010000503.1 GCA_903911165.1 uncultured Actinomycetes bacterium
AGAAGTACGCCTGGCTGTTCATGCGGTTCTCCGGAGTGGTCCTGATCTTCCTAGTTCTCGGTCACCTGTTCATCGGGCTGATAATGGAGAACGGCGTGTACCGGGTGGACTTCAACTACGTGGCCCAGCGCTGGGCCTCGCCGTTCTGGCAGATCTGGGACCTGTCCATGCTGTGGCTGGCTCAGTTGCACGGCGGCAACGGCATGCGCACGATCATCGCCGACTATGCCCGCAAGGACTCAACCCGGTTCTGGCTCAACGGAATGTTGGCCGTGTCGATGGCCCTGATCCTGGTGGTCGGCACCTACGTTTTGCTGACCTTTGATCCGAACATCACATGACCGCCGAAAGGATTGGTTGATGATCATCGAGCACAAGTACGACGTCGTCATCGTCGGCGCCGGCGGTGCCGGAATGCGCGCCGCAGTGGAGGCCGGCCCGCGCGTCCGCACCGCGGTACTGACCAAGCTGTACCCGACCCGCAGCCACACCGGTGCAGCCCAGGGCGGCATGTGCGCGGCCCTGGCCAATGTCGAAGAGGACAACTGGGAGTGGCACACCTTCGACACCGTCAAGGGCGGGGATTACCTCGCCGATCAGGACGCCGTCGAGATCATGTGCAAGGAAGCCATCGACGCGGTGCTGGACCTTGAGAAGATGGGCATGCCGTTCAACCGGACGCCGGAGGGTCGCATCGACCAGCGCCGCTTCGGCGGGCACACCCGCGATCACGGCAAAGCCCCGGTGCGCCGGGCCTGCTACGCGGCCGACCGGACCGGCCACATGATCCTGCAGACGCTGTACCAAAACTGCGTCAAGCACGACGTCGAGTTCTTCAACGAGTTCTACGTGTTGGATCTGGTGCTCACCGAGACCGTGCGGGGCCCGGTGGCCACCGGAGTGGTGGCCTACGAACTGGCCACCGGAGACATTCACGTCTTCCATGCCAAGGCGATCGTGTTGGCGACCGGCGGGTCGGGCCGGATGTTCAAGACCACCTCCAATGCACACACCCTCACCGGCGACGGACTGGGCATCGTGTTCCGCAAGGGGCTGCCGTTGGAGGACATGGAGTTTCACCAGTTCCATCCGACCGGCTTGGCGGGACTGGGCATCCTGATCTCAGAGGCGGTTCGCGGCGAAGGCGGCCGGCTGCTCAACGGGGAGGGCGAGCGTTTCATGGAGCGCTATGCGCCGACGATCGTTGACCTGGCCCCACGCGATATCGTCGCGCGGTCGATGGTGCTCGAGGTACTCGAGGGCCGCGGCGCCGGCCCGCACAAGGACTACGTCTACATCGATGTCCGCCACCTGGGCGCCGATGTACTCGAAGCCAAGCTGCCGGACATCACCGAGTTCGCCCGTACCTATCTCGGCGTCGACCCGGTTACCGAGCTGGTGCCGGTCTACCCGACCTGTCACTACCTGATGGGCGGTATTCCGACCACGGTGATCGGCGAGGTGTTGCGCGACAACACCCACGTGGTGCCGGGCTTGTACGCGGCCGGCGAATGCGCCTGCGTGTCGGTGCACGGCGCCAACCGCCTGGGCACCAACTCGCTGCTCGACATCAACGTGTTCGGGCGCCGTGCCGGACTCGCGGCCGCCTACTACGCGGCCGGTAACCCCCGCGTCGAACTGCCGGAGGATCCGGCCGCCATGGTCGGCGACTGGGTGGCCAACATCCTCTCCGAGCACGGCAACGAGCGGGTCGCCGACATCCGCGGCGAGCTGCAGCAGTCGATGGACAACAACGCCGCGGTGTTCCGTACCGAGGAGACTCTCAAGCAGGCCCTGACCGACATTCACGGGCTCAAAGAGCGTTACTCACGGATCACGGTGCACGACAAGGGCAAGCGATACAACAGCGACCTGCTGGAGGCCATCGAGTTGGGATTCCTGCTCGAACTCGCCGAGGTCACCGTGGCCAGTGCGCTCAATCGCAAGGAGACCCGCGGCGGCCATGCCCGCGAGGACTACCCCAACCGGGATGACACCAATTACATGCGGCACACCATGGCCTACAAGGAGGGCCGCGACCTGCTCAGCGATATCCGCCTGGATTACAAGCCGGTGGTGCAGACCCGCTACGAACCGATGGAGCGGAAGTACTGAGATGACTGCAACGGATACGATGACTGCAACGGATAAACAGTGACAACCGTCATCGAGAAAGCCGAAGCCGGCGACCCGCCGCTGCCGCCGGTTCCCCCGGGCGCGGTCATGGTGACGCTGAAGATCGCGCGCTTCAATCCCGAAGACCCCGAGGCATATACCGATTCCGGTGGCTGGCAAAGCTTCCGGGTGCCCTGCCTGCCCACCGACCGGCTGCTGAACCTGC
>CAIWCQ010000504.1 GCA_903911165.1 uncultured Actinomycetes bacterium
CAGACACATCATTCGAAAGCATGTTCGAACAATAAAAGAGGCCACCGACAGAATCCTCCGCCGAGGAATCGCCTGTGGAGCAACCCACGACTGTGGATAACTAGGCGCTGACCTTCTTGCGCCGCGTCGCCTTCCTGGGAGCGGACTTGGGCACCGCCGGAGCGTCCAACAACCCGGCCAGGAACGTTCCGGTGTAACTGGCCGCGACAGCCGCAACGTCCTCGGGCGTACCCTCGGCGACCACCGTTCCGCCACCACCGCCGCCCTCGGGGCCCATATCGACGACCCAGTCCGAGGTTTTGATGACATCGAGGTTGTGTTCGATGACGATCACCGAGTTGCCCTTGTCGACGAGACCATTGATGACCTTGAGCAGTTTGCGAATGTCCTCGAAATGCAGGCCGGTGGTCGGCTCGTCGAGGATGTAGACGGTGCGACCGGTAGAGCGCTTCTGCAACTCAGCCGCCAACTTCACCCGCTGAGCCTCACCTCCCGAGAGCGTCGGCGCCGGCTGTCCGAGCCGCACATAACCCAGACCCACCTCGACGAGGGTCTTGAGGTAACGGTGAATCGAGGTGATCGGCTCGAAGAAATCACTCGCGTCCTCGATGGACATATCGAGAACTTCCGAGATGGTCTTGCCCTTGTAATGCACCTCGAGCGTTTCGCGGTTGTACCGCGCGCCCTGACACACCTCGCAGGGCACATAGACGTCGGGCAGGAAGTTCATCTCGATCTTGATGGTGCCATCGCCCGAACATGCTTCGCAGCGGCCACCTTTGACGTTGAAGGAGAACCGGCCGGGCTGGTATCCGCGGACCTTGGCCTCGGTGGTGGCGGCGAACAGGGTGCGGATCTTGTCGAAGACGCCGGTGTAGGTGGCCGGATTGGACCGCGGGGTGCGACCGATCGGCGACTGGTCGACCCGCACCAGTTTGTCGACGTGTTCGAGGCCGTTGATCCGGGTGTGCCGGCCGGGCACCTGACGTGCTCCGTTGAGGCGGTTGGCCAGCACGGTGGCCAGGATGTCGTTCACCAGGGTGGACTTGCCGGAACCCGACACCCCCGTCACCGCGGTAAGAACACCCAGCGGGAACGACACGTCGATCTCACGCAGGTTGTGTTCCCGCGCACCGACCACCGTTAGTTGACGCTTGCGATCGACCGGCCGACGGATGGCGGGAACCTCGATGCTCTGCTTTCCCGACAGGTAGGACCCGGTAAGCGATTTGGGGTTCTTCAACAGATCGGCGTAGGTACCGCTGTGCACCACCTGGCCGCCGTGCTCCCCGGCGGCGGGCCCGATATCGACAACCCAGTCGGCGTGGGCGATGGTGTCTTCGTCATGCTCGACAACGATCAGCGTGTTGCCCAAATCCCTTAGCCGCGTGAGGGTTTCAATCAAACGACGGTTATCGCGCTGATGCAGCCCGATCGACGGTTCGTCGAGCACGTACAGCACCCCGACCAGACCGGAACCGATCTGGGTGGCCAGCCGGATACGCTGCGCCTCGCCGCCGGAGAGCGTGCCCGCAGCCCGGGCCAGCGACAGGTAGTCCAGTCCGACGTCGAGCAGGAAGCCCAGCCGGGACTGCACCTCTTTGAGCACCTGCCCGGCGATCGCCTGCTCGCGGCCGCCGAGGGTGAGGTCGTTGAGGAAGTTTGAGCACTCCCGGATCGACAACTCGCACACAGCCGCGATCGACTTTGCATCCTTGCCGGCCGACAGCGTCACGGCCAGGATCTCCGGCTTGAGCCGGGTGCCGTCACATTCCGGGCAGGGAATGTCCCGCATGAAGCCCTCGTAACGTTCCTTCATCAACTCCGAATCGGTCTGCTCCATGCGTCGCTGCAGGAATGCCATCACGCCTTCGAAGTCGGCGAAATACGACCGGGTGCGGCCGTAGCGATTGCGGTAGCGCACGTGCACCTGCTCGTCGCAGCCTTCGAGGATCGCCTTGCGCGCTTTGGCCGGAAGCTTTCGCCACGGGGTGTCCATGTCGAATCCCATTGACTCCCCCAGCCCGGCCAACATGCGGGTGAAGTACTCCGAACTCTGCCCCATCGACCACGGCGCCACCGCACCGTCGGCCAGGGTGCGATCCTGATCGGGAACGACGAGTTCGGGGTCGACCTCTTTGCGGATACCTAGGCCGCTGCACTCCGGGCAGGCACCATCGGGCGAGTTGAACGAAAACGACCGTGGCTCAAGGTCATCCACCGCCAGCGGGTGACCGTTCGGACAGGCAAGTTTCTCGGAGAAGCGTTGCTCGCGGTGCGGGTCGTGCTCGTCGCGGTCGACGAAATCCAGCACCACAATGCCGTCGGCCAGACCCAACGCGGTCTCGATCGAATCTGTCAGTCGCTGTTTGGAGGAGGCCTTGACCGTCAGCCGGTCGACGACAACTTCGATGTCGTGCTTTTCCTGCTTCTTCAACGTCGGCGGCTCGGTCAGCGGATACACCACCCCGTCGACCCGGATGCGGCTGTAGCCCTGGGTGTTGAGCTTGTCGAATAGGTCGACGAACTCGCCCTTGCGGGTGCGCACCACCGGCGCAAGAACCTGAAACTTGGTGCCCTCCGGCATGGCCAGCACCTGATCGACGATCTGCTGCGGAGTCTGGCGGGCGATCCGGCCACCGCATACCGGGCAGTGCGGGGTGCCGGCACGCGCGTAGAGCAGACGCAGGTAGTCGTAGACCTCGGTGATGGTGCCGACGGTGGAACGTGGGTTGCGGTTGGTGGACTTCTGGTCGATCGACACCGCGGGCGAGAGGCCCTCGATGAAGTCGACGTCCGGTTTGTCCATCTGGCCGAGGAATTGGCGCGCGTAGGCGCTCAGGGATTCGACGTAGCGGCGCTGCCCCTCAGCGAAGATGGTGTCGAAGGCAAGTGATGACTTGCCGGATCCGGACAGGCCGGTGAAGACGATCAGGGCGTCCCGGGGAAGGTCGAGGTCGACGCTGCGGAGGTTGTGTTCGCGCGCGCCCTTGACGATCAACCGGTCAGCCACGCGCTCATGCTATGTGCCGATACCGACGGTGCTGACATCGGCAGTACCGTGAGCCCATGACAATCGTCGCTGATACCTATACCGGCCACGTCGAGTCCCAGACGTCCGCCCGCTGCACCCTGCCGGGTGTGACGATCATCAAGACATCGGTCGGCCCGATGGACAACAACACCTATCTCGTCACCTGCTCGGAGACCGGCGAGTCGCTGCTGATCGACGCCGCCAACGACCCTGAGCTGCTGGTCAGGCTGTTAGCCGAACACGCCCCGAAAGTCGAGTTGATCGTCACCACTCATCAGCACGGCGACCATTGGCAGGCGCTGGAGGCTGTCGCGGAGGCCACCGGCGCGCCCACCGCGGTGCATCAACTCGATGCCGACGCGCTCCCCGTCAAACCCGACCGGTTCCTGGCCGGCGGGGACACGATCGTGATCGGCGAGTTGAACTTCGACGTCATCCACCTCCGCGGCCACACGCCGGGATCGGTGGCCCTGGCGCTGCGGCCCTCCGGCGACCGGACGGCCGTCCAGCTGTTCACCGGAGACTGCCTGTTCCCGGGCGGGGTGGGAAAGACCTGGGAGCCGGGAGCGTTCGAGGAGCTGCTGGGGGATGTCAGCAGCCAACTGTTCGGCGTCTACGGCGACAACACTGTGGTGTATCCCGGGCACGGTGACGACACCACCCTGGGTGAGGAGCGTCCGCATCTGGAGGAGTGGCGGGAGCGGGGTTGGTAGCCAACTTGTCGATTAGATTCCAGTTATGAGTGTCATGACTTCGCCGAAGACCTACATCGGGCTCGCAGTGTTTCAAGCGGTGGACGCCGTCGCCTGCGCGGCCCAGGTGCCGCCGATAAAGAAGAGCCTCGACTCGGTCGGCTGCCCGGACAACGTTCGGCGAGTGTTGCCTGCGGTCAAGGGCGCAGCAGCCGTCGGACTGCTTTCGGTGAGGTGGTCTCCGGGGCTCGCGAGGCTGACCACGGCAATGTTGACCCTCTACTTCACATTGGCCGTCGGCGCGCATGTCCGAGCCCGTGACAAGGCCGTCAATGCACTTCCGGCGACGGCTTTGCTGACCACATTTGCAGTCATGACGTTCAAGGGCCCAGAGCCCTCGCAAAAACCCCCTCGCAAAAGCCCTGGGGGCTAAGGCCGGCGCGTTCGAGGAAGTATTGGGTGACCGAATCCCGGGAATCTCAGAACCGGACGGTCACGGCGATCAATGCGACGAGGCCCAGACCGGCAATGAAGCAGGCCATGATCCCGGCTATCGAGTACGGCATTGCTCCGTACTCCGCCTTCAGCACCCCGAGTTCCCGACGATGCTGGATCCAGGCCAACGTCAGCGCCACCAGCCCCACGAGGATCATCAGGACACCGAGCACCTGGGGACTAACGAAGGGTTCGCGAGCCTGTTCCTTCGTCACCAGGTACTGGAAAATCTGGTAGATCGTGAATCCGAAACCGATCAGGGACGCACAGGTGCGAATCCAGGCCATCAGCGTTCGTTCAAGAGCGAGCCGGGTGCGTTCGGCGGCGAGTCGCGTGGATGCGTCCAATGGCCGATCCGTCATGACCCCTCTTCCCGGGCACCACACCATGAACGCCCCAAACCTTGAACGTTCCAAACCTTGAACGTTCCAGTGCAGGGTATCCAGGGCGAAGGTCATCGGACCTATCCGTGAGGTCGACTGGTACGAAGACGACCAATCCCGCTAGCGTACGGTCCCGCCGGAAGTGGAAGTTTGCCAGCCGCTGGACTATCGTGATTCGGAGCCAGGGGGGCGCACATGATTCCACATCGCAATACCGGTCGTATCAGCACATGGGCGATTGCCCTGGGCATCGGGGCGGCGATGACCGCCGCAGGCACCGGAGTTGCCGGCGCCGATTCGGCGGCTTCCACCGCCGAGCCCCCAAGCGCCGCCGACTCGGCCACGAATTCCCAAGCAACGAACTCACCAGCGACCCAGACCACAGCGACTCGGCCCGATCCGGCGCGTCGCGGCCCCCGGCCGGATCAGCCCGCCCGCCGATCGGCGACTCAAAAGACCCGCGACGCCGTCGATCCGCCGACCACCCCGCGCCCCGCGGCGGTCGCGGCACCGATTCGGACCATTGCCGCACCACGCCGGGCCGCGCGACTGCCAGAACCGGACCGCAGCATCGACCCGGCCAGCGGC
>CAIWCQ010000505.1 GCA_903911165.1 uncultured Actinomycetes bacterium
CGAGATCCACGTCGTGCCAGAGCTTCCCAAGACCCGCAGTGGAAAGATCATGCGTCGGCTACTCCGTGACGTCGCTGAGGGCCGCGAACTCGGCGACACCTCGACCCTGGTGGACCCAACCGTGTTCGAGGCCATTCGATCCAGTAAAGCCGAGAATTGACGGAGCGCGCGCGGATCAGGCCGGACCGGGAGCGGGCCCTGCGGTCGGGACGAAACCGGCACCGGGACGACTTTTGGCCGCAAGGTCGGCGAGTATCGCGTTGATCGACATGGTGATCGCCGGGGTATGCAGCGGGATGTATTTGATGATGCAGGTCGGAATCGAGTCGCTGAAAGCGCCGTGAATCATGCCGACGAGTCTGTTGTTGACCGTCACCGGGGCGCCGGAGTCGCCGGGCCGTCCGCAGACCTGGTTGACAATGGTTCCGGGTTCCTCCCCCGGTCCCCAGGTGACGCCGCACGAGTAGCCGGTCGTCCGGCCCAGTTTGCAGGCGACCTGCCCGAAGGCCGGGTCGGGTCCGATGCCGTTGATGGCGAATCCATTCCAGTTCGACACCGGCACCACCTTGGCCGGATCGAAGCGGATCACCGCATAGTCCAGTCCGTCATTTCCGGCCACCATCGTGCCGAGCACGCCGGCATCGGGGGCGGACTCGGCGGCGACCTGCGCGCCCGGGCCGCCGCAGTGCGCGGAGGTGAAGCCGACGAGTGCGCCGGTGTTGTCGTTGCCGATCGCCGTCAGGGTGCAGTAGGTGTCACCATCGATGACGATGCCCGCGCCACCGCCGATCGCAACCTTGTCGCCGGGGGCGGCCTGCGCCTGCGGAGCGGCCGACGCCGCTGCGAGAACGCAGGCGGCGGCCAGTGCCAACTGCCGCGCTCGCCTGCGGGTGATCACCGCGACCTCCGTTTACCCGTGACCGGACCGTCCGAAACGCTGAGTCTAGCTTGGTCACATGCGTAACTTGCGTAACAACGCGACCGGTACCCGGGCAGAAGTCAGGCATGGCAACATGAATCGTGACCGCGCCGACCCTGGAGGACAACCGTGAGCAATCGGGATTACCACAACCCGGTGCCCGACACCGTCACCTCGATTCCGCTGGCAGATGCACATCCGGTGTCTGCCGACGCCTCAATCGGTGAACTGGTCAGGGACGCCACCACCCAGGTCTCAACCCTCGTGCGCGCCGAGGTCGAGCTGGCCAAAGCCGAAATCACCCGAGATGTGAAGAAGGGACTGACCGGCAGCGTCTTTTTCATTCTGGCCTTGGTGGTGCTGCTGTATTCGACCTTCTTCATGTTCTTCTTTCTCGCCGAACTCCTCGACACCTGGGTGTGGCGGTGGGCGGCCTTCCTGATCGTGTTCATCCTCATGCTCGTCGTCACGGCGGTGTTCGCCCTCCTCGGCTTCCTGAAAGTTCGTCGCATCCGCGGCCCGCGGCAGACCATCGAATCGGTCAAAGAAACGTCCTCGGCGCTGTCTCCATCGAACTTCAGGTCGTCGGACTTCAGGTCCTCGACCACGCCCACGGCTACCTCCACCGCGACAACACCACCACCCACCGACGCGTCAGGTTGGTGATGGCGCGGCCCGATCCGTCGGTTACCCGGATCGCGGGGCCATGGCGACATCATGACGTGCACGCGAACGGAATTCGCTTCCAATGCGCCGAGGCTCAGAACGATCCCGGTGACGATGCCCCGCCGACTACCCGGCCCCTAGTGATCCTGCTGCACGGTTTCGGCTCCTTCTGGTGGTCGTGGCGCCATCAGTTACGCGGACTTACCGGTGCGCGGGTGGTAGCGGTCGACCTTCGCGGCTATGGCGGCAGCGACAAGCCGCCGCGTGGTTATGACGGCTGGACGCTGGCCGGGGATACCGCCGGCCTGGTCGGCGCGCTGGGGCACACTTCGGCCACCCTGGTCGGCCATGCCGATGGCGGCCTGGTGTGCTGGGCGACCGCCGTCCTACATTCCCGAGTGGTGAACGGGATCGCCTTGATCAGTTCGCCGCACCCGGCCGCGTTACGCACCGCCGTGGGCCGCCCGGATCAGGGCCGCGCTCTGCTGCCGAGTCTGCTGAGCTATCAGGTCCCACTCTGGCCGGAACATGCTCTCACCCGTCATGACGCACAGGCTCTAGAGGATCTTGTTCGTAGCCGCATCTCCGAGAAGTGGGCCACCGGCGAAGATTTTTCCGAAGCAATGGCATACATGCGCCAGGCGATTCAAATTCCTTCGGCAGCGCATTCGGCGCTGGAGTATCAACGGTGGGCGGTGCGCAGTCAGTTACGTGGCGAGGGCCGGCGGTTCATGAAGCTGATGAATCGCCCACTCGACATCCCGTTGCTTCATCTGCGCGGTCACGCCGACCCCTACGTTCTGGCCGATGCGGTGGAACGCAGTCGTAGCTATGCGCCGCGCGGCCGATTTGTGGAGATCCCCGGCGTCGGCCACTACGCCCACGAGGAGGCGCCGGAATCGGTCAACGAAGAGTTGCAGCGCTTCCTTGACTCGCAACTGGCATTGCTCAGCCGCTGACGCACTTACCGGTCGGAACCTTCGCGGTGTTTCCGATCTTGGCGATCTGCCGCGACACCTCGTTGGTGGTCATGACGAAGCCGGTGTCGTTATCGTCGACCGCCGCACCGAACACCACGCCGATCACCTGCCCGGCCCGGTTGATCATCGGACCACCCGAATTGCCTTGCCGCACTATCCCCCTGATCGTGTAGACCTCGCGGTTTACCGTCGTGCTCTTGTAGATGTCAGGCCCGCTGAGTTCGATGATCTCTCGAACCCTCGCCGGTGTGGCAACGAAGTCGCCACCGCCGGGATAGCCGAGCACCACCGCGTCCGTTCCCGTCTTTGCGGGTTGGTCAGCGAACACCAATGGCTCCAACGGCAGATTGGGAACATCGAGAATCGAGATGTCGGCGTCGGGATCGTAGGAAACCACGATCGCGTCGTACTTCTTGCCTTCGGCCTCAATGGTGACGCTGTCCGCGCCGGCGACCACGTGCGCGTTGGACATCACCCGGTTCGGTGCGATCACAAAACCCGTGCCCTCGAGAACTTTCTGGCAGGCGGTCGCGACCCCTCGAATCTTGACCACGCTGGGCCGGGCGCGCGCCACCACCAGACTTTCGGCGAGCGATGCGTCGGGCGCGTCGACGTTTTGGGCCGGTGTCGGGCCGACGGGTTCCAAGGCAGCGGGCAAGCCGGAGGTACTCAGCAGGGCCGACATCCGCTTGGGCACTGTCCGAAGCCACTCGGGCACGTATTTGTCGACCTCGGAGATCACCGTGGA
This sequence comes from uncultured Actinomycetes bacterium, assembly GCA_903911165.1. Taxonomy (GTDB): domain Bacteria; phylum Actinomycetota; class Actinomycetes; order Mycobacteriales; family Mycobacteriaceae; genus Mycobacterium. The sequence goes on from CAIWCQ010000505.1 coordinate 3,314, forward strand.
ACCCCGGACCGCCGAAGCCAGACCCGCCTGGCCGGACGAGGTGAGCGGACTGCCCAGCAACCAGGCCGCAACCAAGACGACCACCAGTTGCAAACCCACTCCGATAATCGAGTCGACGAACCGCACCGGAGAACTCCGAATCGATCCGCGGACAGCACGGCCGAGCACGACACCGGCGACCTCCCCGATCACCACCAGTGCGAGGATCAGAAAGAGTGCGGCGAAAAGTTTCCCGCGCGGCGAGTCGACGTGGTTGATGACGTGGGGTGCCAACATCACCCCCGCAATGGCGCCCAGGATCACGCCCACGAAGGACATTAACGAACCGAGCGCTCCGGACCGCCACCCGGAAATCGCGGCGATGAGAGCCACCGCAACTACCGCGATGTCCAGCCATTGCGAACTCGTCACCGCGGTTCCTTACTGTCTTCGCCGACGAGTGCCATCGCTTCGTCCAACTCCCGGACATCGTCGGTGTTCCATGGTTGTGCCCATCCGGCCACCTCAAGCATCGCTGAGATTACGTGACCGGTGAATCCCCAGACCAGCATCTCGTCGAGGATGAAGGCCGGGCCGGCGTAGCGTCCTTCGCCGGCAGTGCGGCACACCATCAGCCGATTCCGCGGATTGATCAAGGCACGCAGGGGAACCCGGGCGACGATCGCAGTCTCCGAGGAATCGACCACCGCAACGGGGCCCGGATCGGGAGAGTAGGCGAGCACCGGAACGACGTGAAAACCCGACGGCGGGATGAACATTCGCTCCAGAGTGGCAAGCGGATGAAGCCGGTCGGGGTCGACCCCGGTTTCCTCCTGCGCCTCGCGCAACGCCGTCGCGACCGGATGCGCGTCCCCCGGGTCGGCGGCGCCACCGGGAAAAGCTGCTTGCCCGGCGTGGTGGCGCAGGGTGCTGGCACGCACGGTGAGCAGTAGATCGGCATCTGCGGGCTGATGCCCGGTCTGCGGGCCGGAGAACAGCACGAGCACCGCCGCGTCCCGATCCGACCGCAGTGCCCGGGCCTGCGTTTGCGCGCCGGTAAGCGCGGACAGCAATTCCGGCGACACCCGTCGACGGTACGCGTCCGGTACCCGGTCGGCGTTGTCCACCAGGGGCGCCAGCCACGGTGGACCCGCTGTCGGGCGCACCGGGGCGGGACCCCACGATGGCGACCCGCCAGGTGCACTCACCGGGCCACTCCCCTCTGATAACTTCCGCCGCCCACTCTCACCGCAGGGCCGAATCCACGGCTGCGGCGATCTCGTCGGCGCTGGTGAAGGCCCGCGGCAGAATCTCGCCAACGCTACCGTCCGGACGCAGCACCACCGTTGCGGGCATGACGTTCGGCACCCCCAGCGCCGCCGCAATGCTGCGCCGACCGTCCTGCAGCGTCGGCAATCGGACACCGAGTTCGGCCATCCGAAGCAGCGCGGCGGTCTCATTCTCATCCTGGTGCACCGTCACCACCGTCACCGCGTCACCCGCCCGTTCCTGGTAGGCCGCCAGCGCGGGAAGTTCCTGCGCGCACGGTGCACACCAGTAGGCCCAGAGGTTCAGCACCACCGTGCGGCCGGCCAGCGCAGGGGCCACCTCGAGGCGGGAGCCGTCGGCGGCGCACTCGACGACGATGCCGCGCAGTTCCACCGGACCCGCGCCGCTGCCCTCGGCCGGGCAGGGCAGGAGGCCCGCACGCTGGCGCGGACCCGCCAGTGCCGCCGGGGTGTCGGCGTCCCGCCGGATCCGTTCGGCCGGCGCCGCGGTGTTCTCCCCCGGCTGCCCCGGATCGTCGGCAAGCGCCAGACCGAACGCCACCACCAGGGCCCCGATCACCGTGAGCACCACCAGCGTCCATCGGGTTGAGGTGCTCACAAGACTGGGCTCACCGGACTGGTCTCACAGGACTGGGCTCACAAGACTGGGCTCACCGGACTGGGCTCACCGGACTGGGATGCCGGCCAGCGCCAGCAGATGCTCGGCCTCCGGACCCTTGACCAGCGGGGCGGCCAGCAGCGGGTCGGTGGGTCCGGCCCCGTAGGAGGGACAGTCCCTGGCCAGCACGCAGACCCCGCACGCCGGTTTGCGCGCGTGACAGACCCGACGACCGTGGAAAATCACCCGGTGACTGAGCAGTGTCCAGTCGCGTCGCTCAACGAGCTCCCCCACCGCGTGTTCCACCTTGACCGGATCGGTCTGTTCGGTCCATCGCCAACGCCGGACCAACCGGCCGAAATGAGTATCGACGGTAATGCCGGGGGTGCCGAATGCGTTGCCGAGGATCACATTGGCGGTCTTGCGCCCGACGCCGGGCAGGGTGACCAATTGATCCAGAGTCGCGGGCACCTCACCGTCGAATCGCTCGACAAGCTCAGCCCCCAGCCGGATCAGCGAGTTGGCCTTGTTGCGGTAGAAGCCGGTGGGCCTGATGAGCTCTTCGAGTTCGGCACGATTTGCTCCGGCATAGTCGGCGGCACGGCGGAAGCGCGCAAACAGGGCCGGCGTCGTGACGTTGACGCGCTTGTCGGTGCACTGAGCCGACAAGATGGTCGCCACCGTCAACTCGAGCGGGGTGGTGAAGTCCAGTTCGCAGTAGGCGTCCGGAAACGCCTCAGCCAGCGACCGATTCATCCGGCGGGCACGTCGAATCAGACCGAGTCGGGTTTCCTGATCCCACTTCGCCGCCCTCGCCCCGGATATCCCGCCATCGCCCACGGTGCTCAGGGTACCGACGTCGTCGCGCCGACCGCCGACAGACCGGTGGCAATTCGTGATCCCGATGAGACCTCACCCCGGTTAACTTCCCGGCTATGTCCTGGTTGGTGGCGACGTGTTTCCCGGGGCTGTTGATGCTCGTCACCTACGGGTTGCAGCGGCTCGAAAGCATCATCGGCGAGGCCGCGCCGTGGGAAGCACCGGACGCCCCGGTCCGCACCACGGACTTCGGACCCGGCCTGCGGTCGCTGGCAGAAGAGCCGGGCCTGCCGACGCGACTGTGCCCGAGCCCGGAGCCGAATCGGCTGTTTCAACCGACCGGATACGCCAATCGTGTGTAGCGTTGTCACGTCGCCGCAAGGCCTAATTTGAGCACGCAGCCGACTGTCCTCCGCATGCGCACTTGACGACACCGATCAGCTAAGGAAGCCAACGTGGACGAGATTCTGGCGAGGGCCGGCATCTTCCAAGGAGTCGATCCCGCCGCCGCTGCGGCGCTGACCAAGCAACTTCAGCCGGCGGACTTCCCCAGGGGCCATACGGTGTTCTCCGAGGGCGAACCCGGCGATCGGCTGTACATCATCCTCTCCGGCAAGGTGAAAATCGGACGGCGTTCCTCCGACGGGCGAGAAAACCTGCTCACGATCATGGGGCCGTCGGACATGTTCGGCGAGTTGTCGATATTCGACCCGGGGCCACGTACCTCCAGCGCGACCACCATCACCGAGGTACGCACGGTGGCAATGGACCGCGACGCGCTCAAGGCGTGGATCTCCGACCGGCCCGAGATCGCCGAGCAACTTCTTCGGGTGCTCGCCCGCCGACTGCGCCGAACCAACAACAACCTGGCCGACCTGATCTTCACCGACGTTCCGGGCCGGGTCGCCAAACAACTACTGCAACTCGCCCAGCGCTTCGGCACCCAGGAGGGGGGCGCGATGCGCGTTACCCATGACCTGACCCAGGAGGAGATCGCCCAGCTCGTCGGCGCGTCCCGGGAGACTGTCAACAAAGCGCTCGCCGACTTCGCCCACCGGGGCTGGATCAAGCTGGAGGGCAAGAGCGTGCTGATCTGCGATTCCGAGCGGCTGGCCCGCCGGGCCCGGTGACCTAAGAACTCGATCGCAGATAGGCCAGTTGGGCACGGACCGAGGACTCTGCCGGTTCCCACAGCTCTTCGGCGACGTCGGTGTAGACATACTCGACCACCTGCCGCGCCGTGGCATCGCCGCCCAGCGCCAAGAGAGCATGACGTACCTGTTCGAGCCGCTGCGCGCGGTGAGCCAGGTACATCGCCGCAACCGCGCTCAGATCATCGAGTTCAGGTCCGTGCCCGGGCAGTACGACGCGCCGACCTATCGCCTGAAGCCGGTGCAGCGACGCGAGGTAGTCGGCGAGACTGCCGTCTTCGTCGTCGATCACAGCCGTCCCGCGGCCCAGAATTGTGTCCGCGGTCAGGACCGCGTCATCGAGAACAAAGCTCACCGAGTCGGCGGTATGACCCGGGGTGGCCAGCACGGTGATCCGGAGCCCAGCAGCGTGGATCACCTCGCCGTCGATCAGGTGAGCGCCCATTCCGCGCAGAAACCCGCTGCCCACCGACCGCACGGTGGCACCCGTGCCGGCGACGAGCTTGTCGATGCCATCGGTGTGGTCGCCGTGGCGGTGGCTGATGAGCACCAGCCGGATGCAGCCCAGCGCCACCAGCCGCGCGATGTGGTCGTCCTGATCGGGTCCGGGGTCGACGACGACGATCTCGTCGCTACCCGGAGCCCGCAGCACCCAGGTGTTGGTGCCCTCCAGCGTCAACCGACCGGGGTTGTCACACAACAGCACCGAAGCCGTCTGGGTAACGCGCCGCAGGACGCCGTAGGCGGGAAAGGTCACCTCACCTCGACGATGAGTTCGACCTCCACGGGCGCGTCCAAGGGCAACTCCGACACCCCGACCGCTGAGCGGGCGTGGGCTCCTGCGTCATCGAATAACTCCCCGAGCATTTCCGAGGCGCCGTTGACGACCCCGGGCTGTCCGCTGAAGCCGGGCGCGGACGCGACGAATCCGACCACCTTCACGATCCGGACCACCGCGTCGATTCCGACCAGCGCATCGATGGCGGCCAGCGCGTTGAGCGCGCAGGTGCGGGCAGCGATCTTGGCCTGCTCAGGCGGCACCTCCGCGCCCACCTTGCCGCTGTGGGTCAGGTCGCCGGCCTGCAACGGAAGCTGGCCGGAGGTGTACACCAGGTTGCCGGTACGCACCGCTGGAACATAGGCGGCCAGCGGCTTCGCCACCGCGGGCAGGGTAATGCCGAGTTCGGCCAGCCGTTCCGAGGCCGTCACTTAGGCCTCTTGAGATAAGCGACGTGCTGCTCGCCGGTCGGACCGTTGAGCACGGCCACCAATTCCCATCCGTCGGCACCCCACTGATCGAGGATCTGCTTGGTCGCGTGGGTCAGCAGGGGGATGGTCGCGTACTCCCAGGTTGTTGCTTGGCTCATGGCGGGAGCCTATCGCTCCCCGAGGACCGCGGAGGCTTCGATAGCATGTCCGGATGGCGACCACACCGGGTGACCGCAGCGCAACCGGTTGGCCCGCCCGACTGACCGAGGCTCGTCTGCACTTCGTCACCGGCAAGGGCGGAACCGGGAAGACCACCGTCGCGGCCGCTTTGGCGTTGACGCTGGCGGCAGGCGGTCGGCGCGTGCTCCTCGTGGAAGTCGAAGGCCGCCAAGGGATTGCGCAACTGTTCGACGTTCCGCCGTTGCCCTACGAAGAGGTCAAGGTCGCGACTGCCGAGGGTGGCGGCCACGTCAATGCGTTGGCCATCGAAATCGAGGCGGCCTTCCTGGAATACCTCGAGATGTTCTACAACCTGGGCATCGCCGGACGCGCCATGCGCCGGATCGGAGCGGTCGAGTTCGCCACCACGATCGCTCCCGGACTGCGGGACGTACTCCTGACCGGCAAGATCAAGGAGGCGGCGATCCGAATGGATCGCAAGAAGCGACCCGCCTACGACGCTATCGTCGTCGACTCGCCGCCAACCGGACGGATCGCCCGTTTCCTCGACGTGACCAAGGCGGTTGCGGATCTGGCCACCGGTGGCCCGGTGCACTCCCAGGCTGAAAGTGTTGTAAAGCTATTGCACTCCGAGCAGACCGCAATCCACCTGGTCACGCTGTTGGAGGCGCTGCCGATCCAGGAAACGATCGAGGCGATCGAGGAACTCGAGAAGCTCCAGTTGCCCATCGGCGCGGTGATCGTCAACCGCAACATCCCGCCGTTTCTCCCGCCAGGTGATCTGGCCAAGGCCGCCAAGGGCGAAATCGATGCGGCCGCGGTGCGCTCCGCCCTGTCCCGGACGGGCATCAAACTAAGCGACGCAGACTTCGCGGGCCTGCTCACCGAAACAATTGAGCATGCCAGCCGGATCAGCGCACGCTCGGAAAGCGCCCAGGAACTGGAGAAACTGCGCGTTCCGCGACTGGAGTTGCCCACCATCGCCGACGGTGTGGACCTCGGGAGTCTCTACGAACTCGCCGAAGTGCTCGCCCAGCAGGGCGTCCGATGAGCGCGACGCCCCCGGTGCTGGACCTGAAATCGATCCTGTCCGACAGATCCAACCGCGTCGTGGTGTGCTGCGGAGCGGGCGGCGTCGGGAAGACGACCACCGCAGCCGCAATGGCGCTACGGGCTGCGGAGTACGGCCGCACCGTCGTGGTCCTGACTATTGATCCGGCAAAACGGCTCGCACAGGCACTCGGCGTGGAAGACCTGAACAATTCTCCTCAGCAGGTTCCACTGGGACCGGAAGTGACCGGAGAGTTGCACGCGATGATGCTCGACATGAGTCGCACCTTCGACGAAATGGTCATCGAGCACGCGGGACCCGAACGGGCGCAGGCGATTTTGGAAAACCAGTTCTACCAAACCGTGACCACCTCGCTGGCCGGTACGCAGGAATACATGGCTATGGAAAAACTGGGCCAGCTACTCGGCCAGGACCGGTGGGACCTCGTCGTGGTCGACACCCCGCCGTCGCGCAACGCACTTGACTTTCTCGATGCCCCGAAGCGGTTGGGCAGCTTCATGGACGGTCGGCTGTGGCGTCTGCTTCTGGGACCCGGCCGCGGCATCGGACGACTGGTGACCGGCGTGATGGGCCTGGCCGTGAAAGCACTGTCAACCGTCCTCGGCTCACAGATGCTCTCCGACGCATCGATGTTCGTGCAGTCGCTCGACTCGACGTTCGGTGGGTTTCGGGAGAAGGCCGACCGCACCTATGAGTTGCTCAAGCGACGAGGCACCCAGTTCGTCGTGGTGTCGGCTGCCGAACCCGACGCGTTGCGCGAGGCAGCTTTCTTCGTTGACCGACTCTCCGAGGAGGGCATGCCGTTGGCAGGGCTGATCCTCAACCGGACCCATCCGATGTTGTGCACGCTGCCGGTGGAACGAGCCCTCGACGGCGCGGGTGCACTGGAAGCCGCACCGGACCGCAAGGGCGACAAGTTGGCCGCCGCGGTGCTGCAGATCCATGCTGACCGGGGCCAGACGGCCAAGCGTGAGATTCGGTTGCTGTCGCGCTTTACCGGAGCCAACCCGCACGTGCCGGTCGTCGGCGTGCCCTCATTGCCCTTCGACGTCTCAGATCGGACCGCACTGCAGGCCATCGCCGATCAGATCACCGGGGAGATCTGAATCCGACGGCCGCGGCGCCTTACAGCTGACGCTGGTATTTCTGCCGTTCAGCTGACGCTGTTATGTCTGCCGTTCAGCTGACGCTGCGGTGCTTGCGCTGGGTGGCGAAGAATTCCGACCAGGAAGAGACCTCCGGGTTCTGCTTGAGCAGAGCGCGTCGCTGGCGTTCGGTCATCCCGCCCCAGACGCCGAATTCCACCCGATTGTCCAGGGCATCCGCGCCGCATTCGGCGATCACCGGGCAATGCCGGCAGATGACGGCGGCCTTACGCTGCGCGGCACCACGGACGAACAACTGCTCGGGGTCGGTGGTACGGCACAACCCTTGGGAAACCCAGGCGATCCTGGCTTCCCCACCCGCCAATGGGAGCGAACCGTGCATTGATGCTGCGCTTGTCATGCCAAAAGCGGGCTGAGTCCCCGACACGGCGATTCCCTTCGTCTGAGCCGCCTGGTGAGGCGGCAGTTCCCTCCGATGTAGCCCCGGTGCGATCTGCATCACATTGCGACGTCACTGTTACCTGTATCGCACCGCCTACTCAAGTTAGGTGGTCAGGTATCGTTTGCGCAACAGTCAGATCACAGCTTTTTTGGCACGGGCGTGCAGTCCGGCCATGAACTGCGGTTTTAACCTGAGATCTTGGGAGAATTGCGTTATATTTCGCACCCGCGCGGGGCACCGCAAGTCCCGGGACGGCCTCGGTACGCTAAACGCCATGTCGGAACGCCCGCCGGCCGGTCCTTCAATCATCAAACTGGCCTGGTGCTGCCTGTTGGCAAGCGTCATCGTGGCGGCGCTGCTATTCCCTGTGGTTGGCGGCGCCGGGCTGATGTCCAACCGGGCCTCCGACATTGTCGCCAACGGATCGTCCCAACTGCTCGACGGTGACATCCCCGCGGTGACGACGATGGTCGACTCCAAGGGCAACACCATCGCGTGGCTGTATTCCCAACGTCGCTTCGAAGTGACCAGCGATCAGATCGCCGACACCATGAAGTTGGCGATCGTCTCCATCGAGGACAAGCGGTTCGCCGAGCACAACGGCGTCGACTGGAAGGGCACGCTGACCGGGCTGGCCGGGTACGCGGCGGGGGACCTCACCACCCGCGGCGGTTCCACCATCGAGCAGCAGTACGTCAAGAACTATCAGCTTCTGGTTCTGGCCCAGACCGACGCCGAGAAGCGAGCCGCGGTGGCAGCGACACCGGCTCGGAAACTGCGGGAGATCCGGATGGCGCTGACGCTGGACAAGACGCTGACCAAGCCGGAGATCCTGACCCGCTACCTCAACCTGGTGTCCTTCGGCAATGGTGCGTTCGGAATCCAGGACGCCGCACAGACGTATTTCGGTATCGACGCGACCGAGCTGAACTGGCAGCAGTCGGCGCTTCTTGCCGGGCTAGTGCAGTCGACCAGCACCCTTAACCCGTACACCAACCCCGACGGTGCGCTGGTACGGCGCAACCTGGTCCTCGACACCATGATCGAAAACGTGCCAGGCAAGACTGACCAACTCCGCGCCGCCAAACAACAACCGCTGGGCGTCCTGGCACGACCCAACGAGTTGCCGCGCGGGTGCATCGCGGCCGGGGATCGGGCTTTCTTCTGCGACTACGTTCAGGAGTTCCTGGCCCGAGCGGGGTTGAGCAAGGAACAGATCGCCAAGGGCGGATACCTGATCAAGACCACGCTGGATCCCGACGTGCAAGCGGAAGTCAAGAAAGCGGTTGATTCGATCGCGGCGCCGGATCTGGACGGAATCGCCAGCGTGATGAACGTGATCCTGCCCGGAAAGACGAACCATCCGCTGGTCGCGATGGCGAGCAACCGGACCTACGGGCTCGAAACCGATACCGGGGAAACTGTTCAGCCTCAACCTTTTTCGCTTGTCGGCGATGGGGCCGGCTCCATCTTCAAAGTTTTCACCACGGCGGCCGCGCTGGACCTCGGCCTCGGCATCAACTCCACCCTGGACGTGCCGGGGCGTTTCAACGCCAAGGGCTTGGGCGAGGGCGGCGCCAAGGGCTGTCCCAGCCAGACCTGGTGTGTGGAGAACTATCGCGACCCGCGCTACCTGAGCATGAGTGTCACCGAGGCGCTGGCCAAGTCACCCAACACCGCGTTCGCCAAGCTCATCTCGCAGGTCGGCGTCACCCGCACCGTGGACATGGCGGTGCGCCTCGGCCTTCGGTCCTACGCGGAGCCCGGTACCGCCCGCAGTTACGAGCCGGACAGCAACGAAAGCCTGGCCGACTTCATCAAACGGCAGAACATCGGCTCGTTCACCCTCGGCCCCTTCGAGGTCAACCCGTTGGAATTGGCGAATGTCGCGGCAACCCTGGCCTCCGGGGGGATGTGGTGCCCGGCAAGCCCGATCGACAAGATCTATGACCGGCGCGGCGCAGAAGTCGCAGTCAACTCCGAGCCCTGTGAACAAGTAGTGCCCGAAGGACTGGCCAACACCCTTTCCAACGCGCTCGGCAGGGATATCACCAACGGAACCGGCACTCCGGCGGCAAGCTCAGCCGGCTGGTCGCTGCCGATGGCCGGTAAGACGGGCACCACCGAGGCACACCGGTCGTCGGGTTTCATGGGCTATACCAACCGGTATGCGGCGGTCAACTACATCTACGACGACTCCCCCACGCCGACCGAGTTGTGTTCCTACCCGCTGCGGCGGTGCTACGACGGCGATCTCTTCGGCGGGAAGGAACCCGCCGAGACCTGGTTTGCGGCGATGACTCCGATCGCCGAGGACTTCGGCGAGGTGAGCATGCCGCCGACCGATCCCCGTTACGTCGACGGCGCTCCCGGTTCGCGGGTGCCGAACGTAAACGGCATGAGCCAAGACAGTGCCCGAGAAGAGTTGCGTGCCAGCGGGTTCCAGATCGCAGAACAGGTCAACTCGCTGAATAGCACAGCCTCGGCCGGCACCGTGATCGGCACAACGCCCAGCGGGCAGACGATTCCGGGCATCATCGTCACATTGTTGATCAGCAATGGCGTCGCACCCCCGCCACCGCCGCCGCCCTCTCCCCCGCCAGGTCCTCCACCACCGCCGCCGATCCCAGGCCTCCCGGAAGTGGGTTCGACGATCGTGGAGATCCCGGGTCTGCCGCCAATCACGATCCCGGTACTGGTCCCGCCACCGCCACCGCCACCACCGCCAGCGCCACCCCCAGCGCCACCGCCGTGACGGCGGGCTGGTGAGTACTCTGCCTACATGGCTGCACCCGTTTTGAGAACATCTGCCGCAGCAGCAGTCGGGACCGCAGCGCTCGCGGTCGGCTACGCGACGATCGTCGAACGCAACGCCTTCGTTGTGCGGGAGGTGACGATGCCGGTCCTGACGCCGGGATCCACGCCACTGCGCGTGCTGCACCTCAGTGACATCCACATGCGGCCGTCACAGCGACGTAAGCAGGAGTGGCTTCGGGAGTTGGCGCGGTGGGAACCCGACCTGGTGGTCAACACCGGCGACAACCTGTCCCACCCCAAGGCGGTGCCGGCGGTGGTACAGGCTCTCGGCGATCTGCTGTCAGTACCCGGCTTCTTCGTATTCGGGAGCAACGACTACTTCGCGCCGAGGCTGAAGAATCCGGCGAAATACCTCACCGACTCCGACCAACGGGTGCATGGCAAGCCATTGCCGTGGCAGGACCTGCGCGCGGCGTTCAACGAGCGGGGTTGGGGTGACCTGACACACAACCGCCGCGAGTTGGAGGTGGCCGGGGTGACCATCGCCGCGGCCGGCGTCGATGATCCACACCTCGACCGGGATCGCTACGAGACCATCGCCGGGCCGGCCAACCCCGCCGCGAACCTGACTTTGGCCGTCACCCACGCGCCCTACACCCGGGTGCTGGATCGTTTCGCGGCCGACGGCTACCGGCTCATCCTGGCCGGACACACCCACGGCGGGCAATTGTGTCTGCCGTTCTCCGGCGCCGTGGTGACCAACTGCGACCTCGACCGCTCGCGGGCCAAGGGCGCATCGCAGTGGGGCGCCAAGTCCGCACTGCACGTGTCGGCGGGGATTGGCACATCCCCGTTCGCGCCCTTCCGGTTCTGCTGTCGGCCCGAGGCGAGCCTGCTGACGCTGGTGGCGGCACCGAACGGGGAGGACGACCGGGCCCGCTCCGTGGTGCGCTCCACACCGGCCGCGCTGGTCCATTAGCCAACACCACGAACCCACTGGTTCGCTGCCACCACCACCGCGGAACCCTGACGGGCGTTTGGCCCTCACCGGGGCAATACAGCGCAACACCCGTGCGATACGCTGACGAGGCTTCACGCGGGGTGTGGCGCAGCTTGGTAGCGTGCTTCGTTCGGGACGAAGAGGTCGTGGGTTCGAATCCCGCCACCCCGACCGTGTGGATGATTACGCCAGGGCATCCGCGACAGTGGACTGAACCGGCCGGTGGCGGCGCAGGATCGCCACCTCGGCAACAACATAAATCACCAGCGATGCGATAACCGCACCGATGATTGCCGGGTACCGCCCCGCGAAACCGTCGGCCGAAGTCTGCCGAATGAGGATTCCGACGAACGCCCAGATGAGCACCAGCCCGTAGGCGACGTCGCGATTACGCAGCATGGTCGCGGTGCCGATCACCATGGCAACCAGCACCATGATCACCGCCCAGGTGGAATCGGCGAAGCCGAAGCCGTCCCATTTCCGACTGACCAGCAGCACGGTGATGTTCGCGACCACAGCCACGGTCGTCCAGCCGAAGTAGACACTGAACGGCACGCCGACGAACCACCGTCGCCGCCCGGTCAGATTCGCCGCCCGCAGAGTGACGACGATCAGCGCGAGGCACACCAGGATCACGACGATCAGTACGGCCGACAGTGGAATGTTGTCGTAGTGCCAGGCGAACACCCATGCGGTGTTGGCCAGCGAGGAGACCGCGAAGAGCACACCGACCCGATTCAGCAATGCGGTGTCGGCTGCGGTGTCCGGGGAGTCGCGAAACAGTCCAAGTTGGTAGAGGACGTACGCACCGAGAAGTAGGTAGATCACGCCCCAGATGGAAAATGTCAGACCGGCAGGAGTGAACAGGCTCGGATAGGCATCAGATATGTCGCCGGTCCGCCTGCCGTTGAGCGGCAGTGAGTTGGCAAGAAAGTTCATCGTGACCATCGCCAGGTAGGTCAGAGCAACCAGTGCCTGTACCGGGCGGTGGGTGGTCGTTGCGCTCATGGGATTGCTCCTTGTGCCTAGAGACGGTCTTTGACCGCCGACGAGAGCCTGGATCCGTCAGCCTTCCCCGCGGCGATCGCGGTCGCCGCCTTCATCACCAGACCCATTTGCCGGACCGAGGGCCGCTCACCGATCTCCTCGGCAACCTGGGCGATGGCCGTGTCGACCACGTCGGCCACCTCGGCGTCGCTCAGCGGAGTGGGAAGGTACTCATCAATGATCCGGCCCTCGGCATGCTCCGCAGCGGCAAGTTCGCCGCGACCGTTCTGGGTGTAGATCTCCGCAGCCTCGCTGCGCTTCTTGGCCTCTCGGGTGAGCACCTTGAGGACGTCCTCGTCGGTCAGCTCACGGGACTGCTTGCCGGACACCTCCTCGGTCTGGACCGCTGCCAGCAGCATGCGCAGCGTCGCGGTGCGCAATTTGTCCTGGCTCTTCATCGCCCCGGTGAGGTCCGACCTGAGTCGTGCTTTCAGTTCAGACATGGAAAAACACACTACGCGACACGATTACCGTGCGCCGGAATCGGCAGCGGAGGTTAATTGGATTGACCCGTCCATTCCATTAAATCGGCCCACATCGGCGCCCAGCCTTTGTACTGTCGCGTTGCCGCACTTGTGGTGACCAACGTTTGACCAAGGTGCTCACGGAATTCGGGATAACGGCGATCCAGACTGCTCAGCGATTCCCGATAGGTGCGGATCGTGAACAGGATTGCACCGGATTTCGGTAGTTTCCATAGTGTTTGACGCTCGGTTCGGAAATACATGGCGGCACCGAATTCTTCGGCGGTCCACCGCTTCTGCGTACGCGCTTTGCGTCCTGTTGCCGACGGCTGAAACAACTCCGGACTATCCAGAACTGTCCAGTTGATCCGCCACACCGGTCGGTCCGGAGTCAACTTGTCGAACATCGCATCGGTGGCGGCGCCGATTCGCTCCTCGTAGTGCGGAACCGGCCGATGGATGCCGTGCATATCGGCGCCGATTTTCACGGCCAAGTCCCAGCGACTCGGAAAGCAAATCGATGCCGCCGTGAGAATCCACTGGCCGTCCTGCGGACTCATCACCGCCAAGTCTTCTTGGACTAGGCAGCTCGCTACTTCCAGCGGGTGACGTGATCCGTCAATCGGGATCGTTTCAGGAAATCTGTCCGGAAACCGTGCCGGCAGATGCTCGACCAGCTTCGTCAGCACTTCCTGCGATGCATCGAGCCCCTGCGGAAGCGCCGCGAACACCTCGGCTCTCCGGTTGTCGAGCAGGTCGCGTTTCTGGACCAATTCCGCGTCGTAGTGCTCATCGATCTCAATCCACTCCTCGGGGTTCATCGTCCTCAGACCCATGGACACCGTGAAGGGCTGGCCTTTCACCGGGATGTAGGTCACGTTTGCGCCCTCCCCACGTCGACGCCCATATTCAACCGCAGGTGGGTTATCCCAGGTTTGAGATCTCACCGGATCCTCGACAGGATGACCCGGTGAGCAACTACGCCCCTGGCCCACCCGGGCACGGCGGCTACCCCCCGCCCGGCTATCCCCCGCCCGGCTATCCCGCGCCCGGCTATCCCCCGCCCGGCTACGGACCGCCCGGCTACGGGCCGCCCGGCTGGGGCTGGGAGCCCGGGGTGATCCCCCTCTTCAGCAATTCAGCAGCGCG
>CAIWCQ010000506.1 GCA_903911165.1 uncultured Actinomycetes bacterium
CCGGCTGGGCACCGGCGGTTGCTGCTGGGGCGTCGATCGCGTTGCGCCGCAAGTTCTCCGCATCACAGTTCTTGCCCGACGTTCGACTTTTCGGTGCGACCTATGCCAACTATGTCGGCAAGCCGATGTCCTACATCCTCACAACAGCACCGCAGCCCGACGACGCCGATAATCCGCTGCGGATCATGTATGGCAACGAGGGCGCGCCGCGGGATATCAACCGCTTCGCTCAGCGGTTCGGCGTGATCGTGGTCGACGGCTTCGGCTCGAGCGAGGGCGGCGTGTCGATCGCCCGGACCCCCGAAACCCCGGAGGCCTCACTGGGGCCGTTACCGGAGGAACTGGAGATCCTCGACGTCGATAGCGGACAACCCTGCCCGCCGGGTGTAGTCGGCGAACTGGTGAACACCACCGGGGCCGGACAGTTTCGCGGCTACTACAAGGACCCGGACGCCGAGGCGGAACGCATGGCCGGCGGCGTCTTTCACAGCGGTGATCTGGCCTACCGCGACGAGGCAGGATTCGTGTACTTCGCTGGCCGGCTGGGCGACTGGATGCGAGTGGATGGCGAGAACCTTGGCACCGCGCCGATCGAACGGGTGTTGATGCGGTACCCGGACATGACTGAGGTGGCGGTGTACGCAATCCCCGACCCCGCCGTCGGCGACCGGGTGATGGCCGCACTGGTGATGCCCGAGGGTTCGGCGTTCGACCCTGGGCGATTCCGTGAATTCCTTGTGGCACAAACAGATCTGGGACCGAAGCAGTGGCCCTCGTTCGTGCGGGTCGCGACCTCGCTTCCGCGCACCGAGACGTTCAAGGTGATCAAGCGTCAACTGTCGGCAGAAGCCCTCGGCTGCGTCGATCCGGTATTCGAGATACCGCGTTAATCGCCTAGCGACGGCATGGTGGCCTCAATCAGGTGCGGGCCAGGCTCGTCGAAGGCCCACCGCAGCGCATCGGCCAATTCCTCCGCAGTGGCGACCTGTCGGGCCGGTACGCCCATACCCTCGGCGATCCGCACGAAATCCAGAGCGGGAGAGGTCAAATCGAGAAGTGCCTTGGCTTGTGGGCCCGGCTGCTGTCCACCGCTTTGAGCGCCCACCCGTTGCAACTCCATGCGCAGGATGTCGTAGGCGTGATTGGCGTAGACCACCGTGGTGATGTCGAGGCACTCGCGGGCATGGCTCCACAGCGCCGAAATGGTGTACATCGCCGATCCGTCCGACTCAAGGCACAACACCGGCCGGTCCGGAGCGGCGATCGCGGCCCCGAGTGCCGCCGGCAGCGCATAACCGATCGCGCCGCCGGTCAACGTCAGCCAGTCGTGGGCCGGTGCGCCCGCGGTGGCCACCGGCAGGAGAAACCCGGAGGTGTTGGCCTCATCGACAACGATCGCCCGTTCGGGAAGCAGTGCGCAGATCACCTCCGCGGACGTCTGCGCCGTCAGCGGTCCGGAGGGAATCGCCGGACGAGACCCTGTCGCGGTGGCGGCAACCGCGTCGGGTGCGATCGCATCGGCCAGGGCGGCGAGAGTGGCGGCGGCGCCTCGTGGCCCGGACAACGTCTGCACAGCGCAACCCTCCGGGGTCAGGTCGCTGGGCTTGCCGGGATAGGCAAAAAACGACACCGGCGACGCCGCACCGGCCAGGATCAAATGCTTGATGCCCGCCAGTTGCGCGGTCGCCATCTCGGCGAGATAGGCGATGCGGTCGACGACCGGCAGGCCGGCTCCGCGCTCCAGTCGGGCCGGGAATGTCTCGCAGAACAGCTTCGCGCCGAAGGTCTGTGCCAGCCGGGCGGCCGCGTTCAGACCTGCCGACCGGGTGGCGTCGCCACCGATGAGGATCGCTGCGGGCTCGCCGGATCGAAGCGCAGATGCCGCCGCTTCACAATCGCCAACCGACGGCACCGGCTGCGCCGCAACGGCTTCGGCAGGTTCGGCACCCTCAGTCCAAGATACGTCGGCGGGCAGTATCAGCGATGCGATGTGACGATACTCCCGTGCCGACGCGACTGCCTCGGCTACGTCGCTGGCGACTTCGGCGACGTCGACGCTGCGCCGCATCCAGCCGGAGACGGTACCCGCGACAGCATCGATATCGGACTCAAGCGGGGCGTCGTAGCGCTTGTGATATGTCGCGTGGTCGCCGATCACGACCAGCATCGGTACATGCGCGCGTCTGGCATTGTGCAGATTCGCCAGGCCGTTACCCAAGCCAGGGCCGAGGTGCAACAGCACCACCGCGGGATCCCCTGACATCCGGGCGTAACCGTCCGCAGCGCCGGTCGCGACACCCTCGAACAGTGTCAGCACACCGCGCATCGCGGGCACGGTGTCCAAGGCCGCGACGAAGTGCATCTCCGAGGTGCCGGGGTTGGCGAAACACACCCGGACCCCGTTGTCGACCAACGTTGTCAGCAATGCCTGGGCGCCGTTCACCGCACTGACTCTAGAGCGTCAGTGATCCCGAAAACCGTCCAAGCGCCGGGTCGACGCCTCGAATCCGGACACCAACTCGGCCATGATCTCGGCGACCGGCCGGATCTTGTTCATAGTCCCGACGATCTGACCGACCGGCATGGCGACGGTGGTCGGATCGGCAGACTGACTCATTCGCTGATGGGCCTCGCTGACAAGGACGTTCTGCAATGGCATCGGCAGGGCCTGCGGGGCATCGTCGGCGTCCCAGGCATCGGTCCAGCGACTCTTGAGCAGACGCGCAGGCTTGCCGGAGAAGATCTTGCGGCGGACGGTGTCGCTGGAGGTGGCCGCCAACAGCGCCTCCTGGATGACCGAAGGCCCGCCGTCGGTGCGCGCCCCGAGGTCGTACTCGGCCGCGGTCAAGAACGCCGAACCCATCCACACTCCGGAGGCGCCCAAGGCGAGTGCGGCGGCAACCTGTCGACCGGTCCCGATTCCACCCGCGGCCAGGACGGCGGCCTTGCCCCCGACCACGTCGA
>CAIWCQ010000507.1 GCA_903911165.1 uncultured Actinomycetes bacterium
CCCGCTGGCCACAAGGTTCGCGCCAATGCTGCGCGTGTCACCCAGCGGCCTCCAGACGTTGCCGAGAAAATCCTGCAAGATGTAACGGGCCACGCGAGTGCCGGCGTCGATGGTGGTGAGGATGAACAGCGCCTCGAACATGATGGCGAAGTGGTACCAGAATGCCTTGAGCCCGCTGCCGCCGAACACCGACAGCACCTGTGCCATACCGAAGGCCAGCGTGGGAGCGCCGCCGGTGCGCGACACGATCGACTCCTCGCCGACGCTGGCCGCGGCGTCGCTGATCTCCGCCGGCGAAATCGGTTGCCCGGGCAGTCCCAGCTTGTTGACGTAGGCCGCTGCGGTCTCCGCGGTGCCCCCGGTGGCCGCGGCGGGGGCGTTCATGACGAAGTACAAGTGCTGGTTCAGGATTGACGCGGTGATCAGCGCCATGATCGCCACGAATGACTCGGTCATCATTCCGCCGTAGCCGATCAGCCGCATCTGGCCTTCCTTCTCCAGCAGCTTCGGAGTGGTCCCCGAGGCGATCAGTGAGTGGAAGCCCGACAGCGCGCCGCAGGCGATGGTGATGAACAGGAACGGGAACAGCGAGCCCGCGAATACCGGACCGGCGCCGGATGCGGCGAATTGCGAGACCGCCGGGGCCTGCATCTCCGGGCGGGCCAGCAGAATGCCCACCGCCAACAGTGCGATGGTGCCGATCTTCATGAACGTCGACAGGTAGTCGCGCGGTGCCAGCAGCAGCCACACCGGCAGCACCGACGCCGCCAGGCCGTAGATGATCAGGCACCACGACAGGGTGACCTTGGACAACGTGAACCACTCGACGCCCCAGTCGGTGTGGCCGACCCAGCCGCCGGCCACCACGGCCAGCAGCAGGAGTGCCACCCCGATCAGCGACACCTCCGAAACCCGGCCCGGCCGCAGGTAGCGCAGGTACACGCCCATGAAGAGGGCGATCGGGATCGTCATCGCGATGGAGAACACGCCCCAGGGGCTCTCGGCGAGCGCGTTGACCACCACCAGGCCCAGAACCGCCAAGAGGATGACCATGATGACCAGGACCCCGACGATCGCCGCAGTTCCGCCCACCGGGCCGAGTTCGTCGCGCGCCATCTGACCCAGCGAGCGCCCCCGTCGCCGGGTTGAAATCGCAAGCACCAGGTAGTCCTGCACGCAACCGGCCAGCACCGCGCCGAGGACGATCCAGATGGTGCCCGGCAGATAGCCCATCTGAGTGGCCAGCACGGGGCCCACCAGCGGGCCGGCCCCGGCGATCGCGGCGAAGTGGTGGCCGAACAGCACCCGCCGGTCGGTGGGCATGTAGTCGGTGCCGTTCTCGTAGATCTCTGCCGGAGTGGCGTGGTCGTCGCGTGGACGGACGATCTTCATCTCGATCAGCCGCGCGTAGAAGCGGAACCCGATGACGTAGGTGCAGATTGCCGCGACGACGAACCACACGGCATTGACGGTCTCGCCGCGCACGAAGGCGATCACTGCCCACGCCACGGCGCCCAGCACGGCGATGGCCCCGAATAGCAGCTTGTGCCGTGTGGTGATGGGGGAGCGGTCGATGATGGCGACCGGCGGGAGGTTCGGGTCGGTGCGGACGAACGTGACGTCGCCGCGGACCTCCTCGATCAGGTCCTGCGGCGCGGCGGGCGATGGCACTACGGTTGCCTCCTTCAGTCCGGGGTTGTCTCCTTCAGTCCGGGCTGCGGTTGATCCTCGCACCCCGCGGCCGGCGGTGGGCGGACTGACGCTCGACTGATCCGCGCTCGCGGCAAAATTTAGTATTGCCGGTAGCGGCGCTGCACATGCCTCTGCCTGATGGCGATCCCGGCCGCGCGCTCGTCGGGGGAGACGGTCCGGGTATCGGCCGGCAGTTGTTCGCGCAGTTCGGCGAGGGGGATCGTGCGGACGGTGTGTTCGGGCAGGGTCGCCGGATCCTCGGAATAAGTCCAGCGCAGGCTCAAGAGGCCCCTCGGAATGCCGGTCGTGTCAAGCCAATTCGGTACCCCCGGGTCGGCGTGGGCGACGACGTAGCGGATCACGCCATCGGCGTCCGGTTCGGCCTGGAATCCGTTGAGGCTGGACTGGTGGTTGGCGTAATCCAGCGACTCGCCCCACAGGTTGGCCAGATGGAAGCCGCTGTATGCCGGCTCGACGGGCACGGTGATCTCGATGAGCAATGCCTGGTCGGGACCGAGGTCGAATACGCCGCCCGCGTAGACGTTGGTGTTCTGTCCGCCGCCGGCGGCGATGTTGGCCCGGGCTGGCGCGTTGAGGTCGTTGGTCGGCATGAACTGCTTGCCGTCGCCGTTGCGGTCGCCATTTGTCTCGAGCACGATGTCGTAGAAGTCGTTCCAGAACGTCATCTGGCCCTCGACGATCGCGCCCACCCGTCGCATGCTGGCCGCGGCCGCCGCCGTGTCGATGGGTGCGGGATGTGCACCCTCGTTGCCTGCTTGGGAGATGTGCAGTTCGGGTGCGACCTCAGTGGCCCAGTCATGGAATAGCGTCCGCACGATGATGTAGCGCGCGACACCCGCCGCCGCATCGGTGACCTTGCGAGTGGGCAGGTGGTTTCCGGCGTAGCCCGCGGGCCGGTCGGGCGCCGTGAGGATCTCGAAGCTGCCGTCGTCGTCGACCTGAAGCTCGGTGCTGTCCAGCGAGCCGGTGATCATCCGGGTGACGGGGCTGAGTTCGGCCAGGCTGCCCGAGTCGCCGGCGTAGGAGGCATGCGTCTCGAAGATCACGTACTGCGGAGCCTTGTCGGCGAACCTTCCGGTGATCCGGTAGGTCTTCTCGCCGTCGATCGCCGCCGACAGGTACAGCGCGTCGGCGTTGTCGATGGTCGCCTTGTCGACCGGTTGGATCGCCCGGCGGAAGTACGGGAATCCCGGGTCCTCGAAGA
>CAIWCQ010000508.1 GCA_903911165.1 uncultured Actinomycetes bacterium
GCCACAGGCAGACGCGGCGGCAACAGCGGCAGCAACCGCACAGGCCGATGCAAACGCAGCGGCAGCCAAAGCTAAGAACACTAAATGGGTAACCCCGATTCTCGACATTGCGAACGTCATGCACATGTCGCTGAACTTGCTGAACGGGTTCAATGCCCCCAATAAGGGTGATTCGCTCGGTGGGGCGGCGGACAAGCTGGCCTTGGCCGCTAAAGATTTGGAATTAGCCGCTAACACGAGTGGGTGGGAAGGCGATGACGGCGAACCCACGTATACCGATGCGAACAAGGCACAACTAGCACGCGTCAAGAGCATGGCCGGGATCGATAAGGCGTTCAAGGACGTGCTGACGACGCAGGCCGATGACGTCTTGGATTTGCGAGAGGTCTTCGGGTACGTCACGGGATCGTTTGCGATCTGGAAACCCATTCTGGGGGCGTTGTCTCTTCAGGGGGAGGCGCAGAAAGCAGCGTCCTTGGTCATTCAGGGCATCGTCGGGACAGCACTCTTGGCCACCGACACGAGCCACCAGGGCATACACCACCAGAAAGCCGTAGCGAATAGCGCAGCGATACTGGGTTATGCCGCCGATTACCGGAATCTTTAACCCCGACCGCATTAGCGAGGACACCATGACTTCATCCAGCAGTGGCAGTTTATCCACCAGTGACAGCACCATGGACAGGTTGCGCGGGCACCAAGAGAATGCGGCCGTTAATATCGCCGCGAGCGATTCGTTCCAAACGCCTAAAACACCCAACGCCGAACTGGGGACTAACGTGAAGAACTCCCACGGCCCTGTTTCCCAGGCCTCGTTTGCGGCCGTGCGGGCCGCTCTGGCGGATCGCGGTAAAGCTGCAACCAAATTGAAAGCGGAGTCCGTCAGGTTGGCTGCCGCCGCGACAAAATCGAAAAAGAAGTATAACGAGACCGACTTGAATGCCGGCAAAGACCTCGACGGCCAGATTCTGTGAGCACACCCGGCACCTACCCCGCCGGGCGCGCCGACCTCCACGCTGACGTCGTCGGGGTGGAGTTGACCATCGACGGCATGCTGGTGGTCGCCGACCGGTTGGATCTGGCCGAATTCACCGCCCTGGGCCTCCGGGCGAACATCGCCGACGAGGATGTCCGCACGCTGGTGTGGGATCAGGTTCGCCGCGACCTGACCGGCCAGGGTGTGCTCGACGTCCAGGGGTATCCCGACCCTTCCGTGGCACAGATGGTCGACACCCTCGGCCGGGCCGAACGGACCCTGGAGTGCCGGTGGTTCCGCCACGCGGACGCCACGATGATCCGGTTCGTGCTGTGCCGCCGCGATGAATGCCACGTGATCGCCGTGCGCGACGGCGACCTGGTGGTGCTGCAACGCTTCGCACCGCAGGTCGGCCTGGCGGACATGGTGACCAGCGTGCTGGGGCCCGCCGAACCCGCCGACGTCGAACCGTTGACCGGTCTTGCCGCCGACCTGGCCGACTGCACCACCGCCGCGCAGTTGGCGACCCACGGCGTCGGGGCGTCCTCAGCCCGGCGCTACGCCGAGATCACCGGCAATCCGATCGGCTGGGTCGAGCTCACCGCCACCCAACGCCACCCCGGCGGCACATCAACGGCGGCCGGTGTCGCCGCAGGCGTGCTGGACTCGGCCTGGGGCAGGCTGGTGTCGCTGCCCCGCCGGGTGGGCGGCGAACTGTACGGAAGCTTCCTGCCGGGCAGCACCGAGAATCTGCAGCGCGCACTCGATAGTCTGCTGGAGTTCCTGCCGGCAGGCGGTTGGCTCGATCACCTCGATAACGCCGGGCACAACTAGAGGGAAGCGGCCGAATTCGAGTAATTTCACCCATCCCTGCGGGGGCATCTGGCCTCTATCCTCGCGAGTATTGCCGCCGCGGACCCCGGCCATCTTCTGTAAACCCTGGCGCGGCACTTGCTGGGTGCCCCGACACGACTAGAGGCCACAATGACGCACAGCAACGACGATCACGACAACCTGGCCGCGCTGGATTTCTCCTCAGCGGAGGCCACACCGGCCGATTCACAGGCCTACGACATGGACTTCGGCACCAACGATGACCACGACCCGGGGTCGGGGTTGGCCGACTTAGACGAGTACGCACCGGCCGAGATTGCGGACGTCGTCACCGTCGAGGACATCATCGACTCCCAGACCGGGGACGCCGACGAGCAGGACGACGACGACGCGCCCGGGCCGATGTTCACGGTGACCAACCCGCCGGGGACGGTGTCGGTGTCCTCGCTCATGGACGGCAGGATTCAGCAGATCGACCTGGCGCCGTCGGTGACCACGATGACCGAGTCGCAACTGGCCGAGGAGATCCGCGTCATCGCGGACCTGGCGCGGCGCAAGGGACTTGCCGGCCAGTACACATTGATGGCCACCATGCTCTACAGCGAAGCGCACCACAATGGTGCGGAAGTTCGGGCCGTTCTGGAGCAGGGACTGGAGTTGCCCTCGCCGCAGCAGGCCGACGAGACCCAGGCGGACGTGTTCGCCAGTCGCTACTCCGAGCGCCATGGCTGAGCATCTGGCCGGACTGTTCGACAGTGCCGTCAGCATGCTGGCCACCTCGGAGGCCCGCGCCCTGGCGCTGTTCACCGAGATCACCGATGACGACGAATCCGCCTGTGACGCCTGGGTCGGACGCATCCGATGCGGCGACACCGACCGGGTGACACTGTTTCGGGCCTGGTATTCGCGCACCCGCTTCGGGCATCTGTCGGGTTCGGCACGGGTGTCGATGAACACCCTCGGCGCCCGGGTTCCCATCGGCGGTCTCTACGGCGACATCACCTACCCGGTGACCTCTCCGCTGGCGATCACGCTGGGATTCGCCGTCAACGAGGCCGCCCACGGCAACTTCGCCGACGCCATGGACGCCCTGGACGACGTCCAGGCCGGCCCGTCCGAGCACCTGCTGGCCTGGGTCAAGGCCGTGGTCTACGGCGCGGCCGGGCGCTGGACCGATGTGATCGAGAAGGTGCGCGCCGCCGGGAACTGGCCGGACGCCTTCCTGGCCGGTGCGGCGGGCGTCGCCCACGGTGTTGCCGCGGTGAACCTGGGACTGTTCACCGACGGTGAGCGCCGACTCACCGAGGCCAACGCCTCCCCCGCCGCCGAGGCGTGCGCACCGGCCATCGCCTGGCACCTGGCGATGGCGCGCCGCGCCCAGGGCAACGAGGACGCCGCGGTAGCACTGCTGGAATGGCTACAAACCACCCATCCGGACCCGAAAGTTGCTGCGGCACTGAAGGATTCGTCCTATCGTCTGCCCACCACCACCGCCGAGCAGATCGCCGCCCGCACCGACCCCTGGGACTCGTCCAGCGTGGTGGCCGACACCTCGGGGCGGGACAGGTTGCTCACCGACGCCCAAGCCGAACTGGACCGCCAGATCGGACTGGCCCGGGTCAAAGACCAGATCGAGCGATACCGCGCCGCCACCCAGATGGCGAAGGTGCGGGCCGCCCGCGGCATGAAGGTGGCTCAACCCAGCAAGCACATGATCTTCACCGGCCCGCCCGGTACCGGTAAGACCACGATCGCCCGCGTGGTGGCCAATATCCTTGCCGGACTTGGTGTCATCCCGGAACCGACACTCGTCGAGACCTCACGCAAGGACTTCGTCGCCGAATACGAGGGCCAGTCCGCGGTGAAGACCACCAAGACCATCGACCGGGCGATGGGCGGTGTGTTGTTCATCGACGAGGCCTACGCCCTGGTGCAGGAACGCGACGGCCGCGCCGACCCGTTCGGATCCGAGGCGCTGGACACGCTGCTGGCCCGGATGGAGAACGACCGCGACCGACTGGTGGTGATCATCGCCGGCTACAGCACCGACATCGACCGACTGCTGGAGACCAACGAGGGCCTGCGGTCACGTTTCGCCACCCGCATCGAGTTCGACTCCTACTGCCCGGAGGAGATCCTCGAGATCGCGAACGTTATTGCGCGCGGGAATGATTCGGAGTTGAGCAGTGATGCGGCCGAGAATCTGCTGCAGGCGGCAAAGCTGCTGGATCAGCGGACGGTACGTGGCAAACCGGCCATCGACATCGCCGGCAACGGCCGCTACGCACGCCAACTGGTGGAGGCGGCCGAACAGTACCGCGACATCCGCCTGACCCGTTCGGAGAACTTCGAAGACCTCGATGCCCAGCGGCTGGGCGAGATCAGCGCCGAGGATATGACCGAGGCGATCGACTCCGTTCATGCCCGCCTGAATGTGAGCGACTAGCCATGGGACTGCGGCTCACCACCAAGGTTCAGGTCAGTGGCTGGCGCTTCCTGCTGCGCCGCCTCGAGCACGCCATCGTGCGGCGCGACACCCGGATGTTCGACGATCCGCTGCAGTTCTACAGCCGCTCGGCCATGGTCGGCGTCGTCATCGCGGCGATGATCGCGGTGGGGGCCTGCGCGATGGCACTGTTCCGGCCGCAGGGAAAACTCGGCGGCGGCGACCTCTACGCCGACAGCGGGACATTCCAGATTTTTGTGAATGTGACGGGCCGCCTGCACCCGGTGTTCAACCTGACCTCGGCGCGGCTGATCCTGGGCAGCCCGGCCAACCCGACGGTGGTGAAATCCTGGGAACTGAGCGCAATGACCAAGGGCGCGTGGGTGGGCATCCCGGGTGCCCCGCACGCCACCC
>CAIWCQ010000509.1 GCA_903911165.1 uncultured Actinomycetes bacterium
ATCAGAACCTTCGCACCGCAGGCCGCCATCTCAAGCATCTCCTCAAAGCTGACGGTGGCGAGGTGCCGCGCATTCGGCACGATGCGGGGGTCGGCGGTGAAAACGCCGTCAACGTCGGTGTAGATCTCACAAACGTCGGCGTGCAGTGCCGCGGCCAATGCGACGGCGGTGGTATCAGAGCCGCCGCGACCCAGTGTGGTGACATCCTTGCTGTCCTGGCTGACGCCTTGAAAGCCCGCGACTAACACGATCTGACCCTCGTCGAGTGCCGAACGCAGGCGCCCGGGCGTGACGTCGATGATCTTGGCGTTGCCGTGGGTGCCGGTCGTGATCACACCGGCCTGTGAACCGGTGAACGAACGGGCCTGGGCGCCGAGGGACTCGATAGCCATCGCCACCAACGCATTGGAGATTCGCTCACCCGCGGTCAGCAGCATGTCGAGCTCGCGCGGCGGGGGCGTCGGGCACACCGCCCGGGCCAGGTCGAGCAGATCGTCAGTGGTGTCGCCCATCGCCGAGACCACCACGACGACGTCGTTGCCCTGACGTTTGGTCTCCACGATGCGCTGTGCGACTCGACGGATCCGCTCGGCGTCGGCCACCGAGGATCCGCCGTACTTGTGCACGACGAGCGCCACTGTCCGCCCTCTCCAGGTTGGGGTTGCCACTAAGGATAAGGGGGCTACAACGGCGGGAATCCGCGGGTAATCTTCCTTCGATGCCCGACCAACCCACAGACCGGCTCGCACCGACCAGTGTTGCGATTCATCCCCCGATTGCACAACGCTGGAGCCCGCGTGCGTTCGACCCGGCCGCCCAGGTCACGCCCGAGCAGGTGGCCGCACTGCTCGAGGCCGCTCGGTGGGCGGCGA
This sequence comes from uncultured Actinomycetes bacterium, assembly GCA_903911165.1. GTDB lineage: Bacteria > Actinomycetota > Actinomycetes > Mycobacteriales > Mycobacteriaceae > Mycobacterium. The sequence continues at coordinate 873 of CAIWCQ010000509.1, forward strand.
CGTGGGGGCGGCGGCAACCGGCCCGGTTCGTGGTGGGGCTGCGCTCGGATGAGACGTTCGACTCGCTGGCGGGCCTGCTCAGTCGAGGAAACTCCTACGCCAAGGCTGCCTCGGCACTGGTCCTGGTGTGCGCCGACGAGGGGGATGACGCCGACACCGCGCTCTACAGCGCCGTGGACGCCGGCGCAGCCGGAGCCAACCTAATCATCGAGGCGGTGTCGCGCGGGTTGATCACCCACCCGATGGCGGGCTTCGATGTCGACGGGGCCCGCGCGGCGTTCGACATCCCGGAACGGGTGCGGCCGCTGATGGTGATAGCAGTGGGTTCACTCGCCGACTACCGCACGGTGAGCGACGACATCGCTGACCGCGACGGGCGGCCACGCGAGCGACTGCCCGTGGGCGAGGTCGCGTTCGCTCGAACCTGGGGTCAGCCCTGGCGGTAGCGGCGGCTACCCCTGATCGGGCAACCGGGGTACAGTCAAACCCATGCAGCGCGCGCTCCTTCTCGGACGCCGCGGCGGGGTCTGATCCAGACTGGCTTCCCGTCGCGGGTGTTTCGCGATGCGCCGGTCTGAGGTCCCTTCTCACCTTCCCGGAGCCAACATCGTGAACACCCAGCCTGAATCTGATTCCACGCCATCCGATCCCACGGGGTTCAACTCCGCCGACACGTATGTGTCGGCCCGCACCATCACCACTCCCGCCGGAGCACGCCGCGAAGGCCAAGCGGCGTGGAACACCCAGCGCAACTCAGCGATGCCGGTCCGTCGCTATCGTCCGTTCGCCCAAGAGGTCGAATCAATCGATCTGGAAGGTCGCACCTGGCCGGACACGGTAATCACGCACGCCCCACTGTGGTGCGCTGTCGACCTGCGCGACGGCAACCAGGCCCTCATCGACCCGATGAGTCCGGCCCGCAAGCGCCGGATGTTCGACCTCCTGGTGCGGATGGGATACAAGGAGATCGAGGTCGGCTTCCCGTCGGCAAGCCAGACGGATTTTGACTTCGTTCGCGAGATCATCGAGCAGGGCGCCGTCCCCGACGACGTCACCATTCAGGTGCTCACCCAGTGCCGACCGGAACTGATCGAGCGGACTTTCGAGGCGTGCGACGGTGCGCCGAACGTGATCGTGCACTTCTACAACTCCACCTCGATTCTGCAACGGCGGGTGGTTTTCCGCGCCGATCGCGACGAGGTCAAAGCGATCGCGGTCGCGGGCGCTGAAAGATGCCTGCAGGAAGCGGCCAAATATCCGCGGACCCGATGGCGTTTCGAATACTCGCCGGAGTCCTACACCGGAACCGAACTGGTGTACGCCAAGGACGTGTGCGACGCGGTCTCAAGCGTCATCCAACCGACATCGGACTGGCCCTTGATCATCAACCTGCCGGCCACCGTCGAGATGGCCACTCCGAACATCTACGCCGATTCAATCGAGTGGATGAGCCGGAACCTGGCCCGCCGTGACTCGATAATCCTGAGCCTGCATCCGCACAATGACCGCGGAACTGCCGTCGCCGCTTCCGAATTGGGTTACCAGGCCGGTGCGGACCGGATCGAAGGCTGCCTGTTCGGAAACGGCGAGCGGACCGGGAACGTATGCCTGGTGACACTGGGTTTGAACCTGTTCTCCCGAGGGGTGGATCCGCAGATCGACTTCTCCAACATCGACGAGATCCGGCGCACGGTCGAGCACTGCAACCAGTTACCTGTCCACGAGCGACACCCTTACGGCGGGGATCTGGTGTACACCGCGTTCTCCGGCAGCCACCAGGACGCCATCAACAAGGGCCTCGACGCCATGAAAATCGCCGCCGACGAGGCGGACGCCGACGTCGACGACATCCTGTGGCAGGTGCCGTACCTGCCGATCGATCCCCGCGACGTCGGGCGCACCTACGAGGCCGTTATCCGGGTGAACTCGCAGTCCGGAAAGGGTGGAGTCGCCTACATCATGAAGGCCGACCACGGCCTGGTGCTGCCGCGCCGATTGCAGATCGAATTCAGCCGGGTAATTCAGCAGATCGCCGAGGGTTCCGGCGGCGAAGGCGGTGAGGTGTCCTCCAAGGAGATGTGGGACACCTTCGCCGACGAGTACCTGACACCGGTCCGGCCGCTGGAACGTATCCGGCAGAGGGTGATCGGCGCCGAGGTCGACGGCGGCATCGACGTCATCGAGGCGACCGTGAAACTCGACGGAGTGGAAACCGAGATCCGCGGCGAGGGAAACGGCCCACTGGCCGCCTTCGTCGACGCACTGGGCACCGTCGGCATCGACGTGAGTGTGTTGGATTACTCCGAGCACGCCATGTCAGCAGGCGAGGAGGCCGCCGCCGCGGCCTACGTCGAGGCCTCCATCGATGGCCAGACGGTGTGGGGTGTCGGGATTGCTACCTCGATCACCACGGCATCGCTGCGGGCGGTGGTCTCGGCGGTCAACCGCGCGGCGCGGGCCGGGCGCTGATCGGTTGGACGGTCCGGGGGGCTGGGCGGTCCGGGGGCTTAGAACAGCGCGAACTGCTGGCCCAGGTTGACGGGCTGCTCGAACTGGTCGAGACCGGTACCACCGGCCACTGCGGCAACGCTATCCAAGAACTGCTGGTCGGAGACGGTCGGCACACCGAGTTCCCGGGCCTGGTAGCCCTTCCCGCGGTCGGGTTGCGCGTCATTGCAGACAACCAGCGACGTCGCCGGGTCCACCGCGTCGGAATATGCCAGACCCGCGTAGAGGATCCGCTCGACGAGTTCCTCGTGGGTCCGTTTCACCTCAGCCGACAACGCCACCCGCATGCCCTGAACGAGTGGGCCGCCGCGCTCGTAGCGGCCCGGATTGAGGTAGGGACACGGCATCCGCGAGGCCAGCATCTTCAGCGGGCGCAGTTCCTCGTGGGTGACCTTGCCGTTGGGCCAGCGCCGCCGGCTCAGTGGCCGCACCGGCAGCCAGACGTCGCGCTCACGGGCCCGCTCCAGCGCCGGTGTCAGGATCCGCGACAGGACCAGGGCGTCGTCGAAGGCGTCGTGGGCGCGGGTCTGCGGGACATTCCAATGTCGGGCAAGGGTTTCCAACCGTAGGTTGTCCAGGCCCAGGTCGAGCCGCCGGGCGAGTTCCACCGTGCACATAACGTTGTCGATGGGCAGTGTGGTCGCCGCGAGTTCGGCTTCGGCAGTCAGGAACGAGTAGTCGAACTCGGCGTTGTGGGCGACGAGGGTACGGCCGGCCATCAACTCGGCGAGGTCGGTCGCGATGTCGGCGAACGTCGGCTGATCCTCCAGCATCTGTGAAGTCAGGCCGTGCACGTGCGTGGGACCGGGGTCGACGCCCGGGTTGAGCAGGCTGACCACCGAGTGCTCGACATTGCCGTCGTAGTCGAGCGCCAGCGCGGCGACGCTCAGTACCCGGGCATGACCCGGCCGAAAACCAGAGGTCTCCACATCGACGACCACCCAGCCGGCGCCTGCCTCGCCGGCCGGCCGACCCCAGGTATGGCTCATGTCCGCAAGAATGTCACGCGCCCCCGACAGCGATCGGCACATCGGTTCCGTGTCGGGACCATTGTGGCCCAGTCGGAATAAAACCCCAGTCGGCATAAACTGCCCCCCTATGGTTCTGCCGGGAATGATCAAGCCGGGAATGACGGCGCGCGGACGCGCAGCACTGGCCCTCGGCTCGTCGGCACGCTGGGCCTCCCGGGTGACCGGACGCGGCGCCGGCGCGATGATCGGCGGCCTGGTGGCGATGACCCTGGACCGTTCAATTCTGGCGCAACTCGGCGCCGGGCGGCGCAGTGCGATCATCACCGGCACCAACGGCAAGTCCACCACCACCCGGATGATGGCCGCGGCGCTGTCCACCATGGGGCCGGTCGCCACCAACAGCGAGGGCGCAAACATGGACGCCGGCCTGGTTGCAGCACTGGCCGCCGACCGGGATGCCGCGCTGGCCGCCCTCGAGGTTGACGAGATGCACGTACCGCACGTTGCCGACGCGGTGCAACCCGCCGTCATCGTGTTGCTGAACCTCTCTCGCGACCAGCTTGATCGAGTCGGCGAGATCAATCACATCGAGCGCACCCTGCGGACTGGGCTCTCCCGGCACCCCGGTGCGGTCGTCGTGGCGAACTGCGATGACGTGCTGATGACCTCAGCGGCCTACAACTGCCCCAATGTGGTGTGGGTGGCCGCCGGCGGAGGCTGGGCTGCGGACTCGGTGAGCTGTCCGCGAAGCGGTGAAGTGATCATGCGGGACGGCGCGCACTGGTACTCCAGCGGAACGGATTTCGCGCGGCCCACGCCACAGTGGTCATACGACGACGAAAACCTTTACGGCCCAAAGGGTTTGGTGCTACCAATGCGG
>CAIWCQ010000510.1 GCA_903911165.1 uncultured Actinomycetes bacterium
CCCGGGGCGCCCAGTCCGGCCTAGACCGTTAGCTGATGGCCTCCCAAATCAAAAGACCTAACCAAGTATCAAACAAGTATCAGTAAGGAGAGCCATGGCAGCGCCGCTTCTACAAGCAGAGGTCGACATCAATGCACCCGTCAGCAGGGTCTGGGGCCTGGTCTCGGACCTCAGCCGGATGCCCCAGTGGAGCCCGCAGTGCCGGATGATGAAACTGCTCGGCCCGTTACGGCCGGGGACCCGAACAATCAATCTCAACCGGCGCAACATGCTCTTCTGGCCCACCACGGCGACCATCACCGAGGTGATCCCCGAACGTAAAATCGCGTTTCGGATCCCGATCAACACCAGCGTGTGGAGCTACGAACTGGAGGCGACCGCCACCGGGACCCGGCTGGTGGAGACCCGGCACGCCGAGAACGGGGTGAGGGCGGTGTCCACCGCGGTGACCAAGGCCGCCCTCGGCGGTGTGGACAGTTTCGAATCCGAACTACTTGCGGGCATGAACCAGTCGCTGGCCCGGATCAAGGCCGCCGCCGAAGGCCGCTAACCTTCCGCCGGTTCAGCCGGTGCGACCTGTTCGCCCGCCTCGAGGGCCTGCGGCGCATCGGGTTCGGCGGACGGGGCTTCAGACGCGGAGACTACGTCGACCACGTCCAGCACGCCGTCGTCGTAGGGTTCGTAGGCCGGTGACCCGATCAGCTGAGGTGCCGGGGTGTCGGAATGCGCACCGCAGCCATAACCGAAGTCGACAACCCGCCCGTCGGCCGCCATCGCGTTGCAGCACACGCCGAACATCAAGCCGAGCGCACCCGCTAACGGGGTCATGAATCCACAGTCCCGACACGCCCTCTTGGTGGCGCGTGCCGCCGGTGCGTCGGGGCCGTGGTCGCCGTCGTGCCAACGCTGTGCCGCGTCATCGCGACCATCGGCACTGAGCACCCGGCGGCGACCGAAGCCGACCTCGAACGCGACGTCGTCGATCGCCGGGTCACCGGTGGCGACGAAGCCCGGGACCAGACGCGGATCATCGGACGGGGGGGCCAGCAGGTCGCCGGGTCCGAGGTCACCCGGCCGCACGCGGTCCTCCCACGGCAGCCACTGCGGAGCCAGCAGCGCGCCGGGGCCCGGAATCAGAACCACCTCGCTGACGGTGGCACGGTCGGCACCGGCGTAGCCGGCCAGTACCACCGCCCATTGCCAACCCTGATAGCCCGCCAACGTGGCTAGGAAGCGATGGGTGGCCGCGGCCTCGTCGGCGAACTCAACCCCGAGGTACTCCCCGACGTTGTCGCCGCTGAACTCGACGATCGCCTCGCGTGCCTGCTCAACCGCGCCGCGCAGGAGTGCCGCAACGGCGTCCGTCGGCACCGACGGGGAGTCCGGTGCCGTGGGTTCGGCGGTGTCTGTCGGGCTGTTCATCACCGATGATCTTGCCTCACCCGACCTCGGCGCGGCCACACCGGTCGACTGCACGCCCGCGCCGCGCACATGAGGGACAATCGACACCGTGTCCGGACGGCGGCGTGTGCACCCCACTGCGGGGTCGACACCCGAGGTGAATCGCCGCTACCGCCGCGAGCATCCCGGCATGGCGCAGTACCCTCCCGACGACCGGCCACCCAGGGATGATCAGGATCCGTCGCACCGGGCGAATCGCTTCCTGCCCCCCCTCGAGGCCGATCGCGTCCGGGCCCGGGCCTCTGCCGAGGACCCCGATGGTTTCGGTGAGGACTTCGGATCCGGCGAGAGGCGCGGGCCCAGCGAGAGGCGCGGACCCGGCGAGAGGCGCGGGCCCCGCAGCACTGCCGCCCGCAGTCGCGAGATGGGGTCGCGGATGTATGACATGGTGCAGCGCGCCGCAAAGGCCGACGGGGCCGACAAATCCGGTTTGACCGCACTCACCTGGCCGGTGGTGGCCAACTTCGCGGTGGACTCCGCGATGGCCGTGGCGTTGGCCAACACGCTGTTCTTCGCGGCGGCAACCGGCGAGAGCAAGGGGCGCGTCGCGCTCTACCTGCTGATCACGATCGCCCCGTTCGCGGTGATCGCGCCACTGATCGGGCCGGCCCTGGACCGGATTCAACACGGCCGCCGGGCGGCACTGGCCGCCTCGTTCCTGCTGCGCACCGCGCTAGCGGTGGTGTTGATCATGAACTACGACGGCGCCACCGGCGGCTACCCGTCGTGGGTGCTCTATCCGTGCGCGCTGGGCATGATGGTGCTGTCGAAGTCGTTCACCGTGCTACGCAGTGCGGTGACCCCGCGGGTGATGCCCCCG
>CAIWCQ010000511.1 GCA_903911165.1 uncultured Actinomycetes bacterium
ACTTGGGGGTAGACCCCCTGGGAGAGTAGGTCGCCGCCGAATTTCGAAATCAAATACCCCCGGTTAACCCCGGGGGTATTTGGCATTTTTCGGTCTATGTCCCCGTAGGCTGGCTGGCCATGCCAAATAGTCCTCGCCCCCGCCCTCGTCCGTCCTCCTCCGGGTTTATATCCTCCGGTCGCGGACCCCGCCCTGACTCAACTGAGCCCGGTGGACGCGAAGGCGATGAGGCGACGCGTCGTAACGATCGGCTGCGCGGTGATGGCGGCGGCGCCCGATCGGCCGGCCGACCGGGCCAAGCTCGTTCGGGTGGCGGATACGGAAACGATCGCTCAACTGGGGCGCCACGTTCGGCTGAGGGTCGCTACGGCGCCGGTCGTGAGCCAGGCAGTAACCCGCCTGCTCGATACGGAAACAATCGCAATGATGGGCCCCGTCCGGCAGGTGGCTCCCGTTCCTCGGATGGCGGCTCTAGTCGCTACGGAAGCGGCAGCCGCGATCAGGGTGGCCGCGACGGAGCGCCACGCGGTGGCAGTTCTGGTCGTACAGGTGGTTTTGGCGGCGGCAGTGGGCGTCCAGTAGGTCGTGGTGGACCCCGTCCCGACTCGCGCGGCGGACGCGGAGGCGAGTACGCGCCGGCGCGGCCACAAACGGCGGCTGAACGGCGGTCGTCAGAAGTGAATGCCCGACGCGACGCAGCACGTGACGAAGCGCCTCTCGATCGTGATGCGGCCGAGGTCGATCGCTGGGAACCGGAGCAATGGGAAGACCAGGGCTCGGTTCGCGAGCTCGCACGTGAGGCCACGGCCCGTGCCCGCGGCGGTGAGCGCACCGAGACATCTGAAGAGGTGCGTGAGCGCCGGATGGGCGATCCGACGCGGTTGGAGCCCTCGTGGGTGGCTGAGATCGAGCGTGAGAGCGACGCAAAGACCTCGGCTCGCTATATGGAGCGCCTTGCTGCGGCTACTGAGGCCCTCGAGCGTGATCGCTATACCGATGCGTTGCGTATGGTGCAGTCTGTGTTGAAGAACCTGCCAAATGTGGGCGCAGGTCACGAGGTGGCCGGAATTGCCCTGTATCGGCTTGGCGAGTGGCGTAAGGCCGCTGCCGAACTCGAGCAGGCGCGTCGGTTGCATCCCTCGCCAGAGCAGCTTCCTGTGCTTGCTGACTGCTACCGAGCGCTGCGTCGCTATCACGAGGTCGACGAGTTGTGGCATGAGATCCGTGACACCTCGCCGGCGCCATCGGTGATGGCCGAGGGTCGCATTGTCGCGGCAGGGTCTCTGGCCGACCAAGGTGACATCGCTGGTGCTATCAAACTGCTGATTCGGGTTGCCGACGCTCCAAAACGGGTTCGGGACTACCACCTCAAGCAGTGGTACGTGATTGCCGACCTGTATGACCGGTCTGGCGACGTGGTGAAGGCGCGCAACTTCTTTAAGCGTGTCGCTGCGATTGATCCTCGCTACGCCGACGTCAGCGATCGCCTCGCAATGCTTGGCCGGCGCTAGCCGAATTACTGTGTGACACCCTCGGCGTACTGTCGCAGGTGTCGGCTTCCCCCTTCAGACATGTAGAGAGCGCTGTGCGGTTCCGCCGCATAGGCAGGGCGGAGGTCGAGATGAACGTTGTCGTTCTTTGTGGTCGCTTGTCGAGCGACCCGGTGGTTCGAGAGCTCGAGTCGGGTTCGGTGCTGATGAACTGTGAGTTGACCACCCGCGTTGATGACGTGGCCAATTCGGTGCCGTTGGTGTGGTTTGATCCGCCCAAGTCTGCAGCGGCGTTCGTCTCGGGAGACGAAGTTGCTGTGGTTGGCACGGTGCGGCGCCGGTTCTACCGAGCTGGTGCGAGCACTCAGAGCCGCACAGAGGTTGTGGTAGAGCTGCTGGGCAAGGTCGGCGACAAGCGC
>CAIWCQ010000512.1 GCA_903911165.1 uncultured Actinomycetes bacterium
GATCTTGGCGCCGGGTTGCTCGGCCCGGATCCAGGCCATGATCCGGCGGATGTCCCACACAGCCTGCGCCGTGCCGTGGAAATCGTCCATCATGTTCTCGCCCGGGAACACGGCATTCTTCGGCAGCCCCCGGGATCGAGGGCCGTGCAGGGGCAGCACCGGCAGGATCACGTTGAGACCCAGATCCTCGTGCAGATGCCAGGCCCGGAATATCGTCAGATCAAGCCCCGCGCGACCCATCTCGGTCCCGTGTACGCACACCATCCAGGGCCGGGGTTCCGCATCATGGCGCAGCATCATCGCGTACATCCGTTGGTTGCTGGCGTAGCCCATCCAGCGTTCGGCCCCCGGTTCTTCAGGATGCGGCGCATAGCCGCTGTCGAAGGAGATCCGCTCGTGGGTGCGATTTCGGTTGGTGTAGGAGCGGATCTCGAAATCGGTCGGCGCTTGCGGAGCCGGGAAGAAGCCCTGCGGCTTGGTCAGCCACCCTTTCTTGCGGTAGAGCTTCGTCGCCGCGCGCACTTCGTCGTTGATCTGTTTGTGGGTGCCTGGATCGCTGACCGGGCGTCGCCACAGCAGACCCACCAGGATGAGTTCGTCGCGCAGGGCGTGACTTGCCAGCGACAGGGTGGGACGCGCCACCGGAAGATCGTCGCGCTCACTGCCGAGGAAGTCGCGCCACGAGCGTGCGTAGAAGCCGCCCGTTTTGGTGAACGGGCCGACGAAACTGACTAACGGACCCCGACTTCCGCTGATGGCTTTTCTGAAGTCGGGCACGGCCACAGCAGGGACGGTAGCAAATTTTTCCCGTCACGTGGGGCGCAAAGGGGCAGTGCTGGGGCTATTGCCTACAGAGCCGCTTCGTCGAGCTCCATGACCTCGTTGTCCACCGACTCGATCACCTGACGCATCCCGGTGAGCAGTGGTAGGAAGTTTTTGGCGAAGAAGGAACCCACCGCGATCTTGCCCTCGTAAAAGTGCCGGTCGCTGTCGGCGCCGCCGGCGTCTAGCGCCGCGATGGCGGTCGCCGCCTGGCGTAGCAACAGCCAGCCGATGACCAGGTCGCCAACGCTCATCAGGAAGCGCACCGATCCCAGTCCCACCTTGTAGATGCTGGCGGTGTCTTCCTGCGCGGCCATGAGGTAACCGGTCAGCGCCGCAGCCATGCCCTGGACGTCCTCGAGGGCCTTGCCCAGCAATGCGCGTTCGGTCTTGAGGCGTCCGTTGCCGGTCTCGTTGGTGACGAACTCCTCGATCTGGCCGGCCACATGGGCCAGTGCCACGCCCTTGTCGCGAATGATCTTGCGGAAGAAGAAGTCCTGCGCCTGAATGGCGGTGGTGCCTTCGTAGAGGGAGTCGATCTTGGCATCCCGGATGTACTGCTCGATCGGGTAGTCCTGCAGGAAGCCCGAACCGCCGAAGGTCTGCAGACTCTCGGTGAGTTTGGCGTAGGCCTGCTCGGAGCCGACACCTTTGACGATCGGCAGCAGCAGGTCGTTGACCTTGGCCGCCAGATCGGGTTCCACGCCCTGGACTGTCTTGGCCACCGCTTTGTCCTGGAAGGTGGCCGTGTAGAGATACAGCGCCCGCAACCCTTCGGCGTAGGCCTTCTGGGTCATCAGGCTGCGCCGCACATCCGGGTGGTGGGTGATGGTCACCCGGGGCGCGGTTTTGTCGGTCATCTGGGTCAGATCCGCGCCCTGCACCCGGGTCTTGGCGTAGTCGAGTGCGTTGAGGTAGCCGGTGGACAGGGTGGCGATCGCCTTGGTGCCCACCATCATTCGGGCCTGTTCGATCACCTCGAACATCTGCGAGATACCGTCATGAACCTCGCCGACCAACCAGCCCTTGGCAGGTACGCCGTGCTGGCCCAGGGTCAGTTCGCAGGTGGCAGAGACTTTCAGGCCCATCTTGTGCTCGACGTTGGTGACAAAGGCGCCGTTGCGTTCGCCGGGTTCACCGGTGGTGAAGTCGAACAGGTACTTCGGCACCGCGAACAGGGAAAGCCCCTTGGTGCCCGGGCCGGCGCCTTCGGGGCGGGCGAGGACCAGATGGAGGATGTTTTCGAACACGTCGCCGGAGTCCGCAGAGGTAATGAATCGCTTCACGCCGTCGAGGTGCCACGAGCCATCCTCCTGCTTGACGGCCTTGGTCCGGCCGGCGCCGACGTCGGAACCGGCATCCGGCTCGGTCAGCACCATGGTGGAACCCCAGCCGCGCTCGGCCGCGTTCACCGCCCACTTCTTCTGCTCTTCGGTACCCAGGTTGTAAAAGATCTGGGCGAAACCGGCGCCGCCGGCGTACATCCAGATCGCCGGATTGGCGCCCAGGACGTGCTCGTGCAGCGCCCACAACAGTGCCTTCGGGACCGGTACGCCGCCGAGTTTCTCAAGGACGCCGACCCTGTCCCAGCCACCGTCGATGAACGCACGCATGGATGCGATGAAGGGTTCGGGCAGGGTCACCGTGTGAGTCTTGGGGTCGAACACTGGCGGGTTGCGATCGCCGTAGGCGAAGGACTCCGCGACCGGCCCCTCGCACAGTCGCGCCATCTCACCAAGCATCTCGGTCGCGGTGTCGACGTCGAGGTCGCTGTAGGCCCCCTCGCCGAGGGCCTTATCCAGGCCGAAAACCTCGAACAGGTTGAACACCTGGTCGCGAACATTGCTCTTGTAGTGGCCCACTATTCCTCCTTGATGAGAACGCCACTTCCGGGTTGGGTACTTAACCTTAAGTTACCCACCAGTAACCGCTTCAACTATACCGTCCGGTAACGGGAACGCAAGACTGTTGTGATTGACCGCTGGTGTGATCCACCGCACGTCAGTGCTGCGCGGGCCCTTCCGGAATCCGAATCCGGAAATTGCGACACCAGCGGGGGTGTGAGGATAGACGCGTTATGAGTAAGGCAGAGTTGTCCCCCGCCGCCCTGCGCGAGGCATTCGGCCACTTTCCGTCCGGTGTGATCGCGATCGCCGCCGAGTCTGCGGGAGAGCGACTGGGGATGGCCGTCAGTACGTTCGTGCCAGTCTCGCTGGATCCGGCGCTGGTGTCGTTCTGCGTCCAGAATGCCTCGACGACGTGGCCGCGACTCGAGAAATTGCCGGCGCTGGGCATCAGCGTGCTCGCCGAGGGCCATGGTGAGGCAGTCCGTGCCCTGGCAGCCAAGACCGGCGACCGATTCGCCGGACTGGACACGGTGACCTCCGAGGCGGGTGCCGTTTTCGTCACCGGTACCTGTGTCTGGCTGGAGACTGAGATCGAGCGCTTGGTTCCGGCCGGCGATCACACCATCGTTTTACTCCGGATCCGCGAGGTCGTAGTACACGGCGATGTCACGCCGATCGTGTTTCACCGCAGCACATTTCGCCGACTGGATGGCTAGCGAACCTACGTTCGCTTGAAGAGGATGTTCCCCAGCCAGACGACCGGGTCATACTTGCGATCGGCGACGCGCTCCTTCATCGGGATGATCGCGTTATCGGTGATTTTGATGTGCTCGGGGCACACCTCGGTGCAGCACTTAGTGATATTGCAGTACCCGAGACCGAGATCCTCCTGGGCCATTTCCTGGCGGTCCAGGGTGTCGAGGGGGTGCATGTCCAACTCGGCGGTGCGCATGAGAAAACGCGGGCCGGCGAAGGACTTCTTGTTCTCCTCGTGGTCGCGCACCACATGGCAGACGTCCTGACAGAGAAAGCATTCGATGCACTTGCGGAATTCCTGCGAGCGCTCCACATCGATCTGAGCCATCCGGTACTCGCCGGGCTGGAGATCCTTGGGTGGGGCGAACGCCGGAACCTCCCGAGCCTTCTCGTAGTTGAACGACACGTCGGTGACCAGGTCACGGATCACCGGGAACGCCCGCAGTGGCGTGATGCTGATCGTCTCGGACTCGTCGAAGGTCGACATTCGTGTCATGCAGAGCAGCCGCGGGCGACCATTGATCTCGGCCGAACAGGAGCCGCACTTTCCGGCCTTGCAGTTCCATCGCACCGCGAGGTCGGGGGCCTGCTCGGCCTGCAGACGATGAATGACATCGAGGACGACCTCGCCGTCGTTAACGTCGACGGAGAAGTCGCGTAGTTCACCGCCGCCGTCGTCGCCGCGCCACACCTTCAGTTTCGCCAGGTAGGTCATCGACGTTCCTCCATTCGTCCCGGGTGCGCCGCGAGTTCTTCGTCGGTGTAGTACTTGCCCAGTTCCTCGATATCGAACTGTGCGAGTAGATCCTCTCGCATCGGCGGCTGTGGCTCCTTGGTGACGCTGATGTCCGGTACCACGGGGTCATTGTTCGCGGCTTGGCACACCAGC
>CAIWCQ010000513.1 GCA_903911165.1 uncultured Actinomycetes bacterium
CCACTGCGCGGCCACGTCGTCGACTTTCTGTCCATCGGGTGGTGGCCGGTGTTCAACGTGGCCGATGCGGCGGTGGTCGGCGGGGCAATCCTGCTGGTGTTGCTCTCGGTACTCGGCTATGACTTCGACAGCCCGGTCCGGCACACGTCAGACACCCAGCGCGGGTTAGACACCCAGCCACCGGCGACGGCCGACTCCGCTGAATCCCCCTCATGACCGAGCGGTCGATGCCGGTGCCCGAGGGCTTGGCCGGGATGCGGGTCGACGCCGGGGTGGCCAGGCTGCTCGGCCTGTCCCGCACCGCGGCGGCGGCCGTCGCCGAGGGTGGTGGCGTCGAGATCGACGGCGTCAGGGCCGGTAAGTCGGATCGCCTACACACCGGTGCCTGGCTGAGTGTGCAACTACCGGAATCGCCTGCGCCGGTGGAGAACACGCCGGTCGAGGTGGCAGACATGGCCATCCTGTACTCCGATGACGACATCGTGGCCGTCGATAAGCCGCCTGGAGTCGCGGCGCATGCGGGTGTCGGCTGGCATGGCCCCACCGTGCTCGGCGGCTTGGCTGCGGCGGGATTTCGGGTCAGCACCTCTGGCATTCATGAGCGCCAGGGCATCGTCCAACGCCTTGACGCCGGAACCTCGGGGGTGATGGTGGTGGCGCTGTCCGAACGTGCGTACACGGTGCTCAAGCGAGCGTTCAAGGAGCGCACCGTCGACAAGCGGTATCACGCGGTGGTGCAGGGACATCCGGATCCGTCCAGCGGAACGATCGATGCCCCGATCGGTCGGCACCGGGGCGGCGACTGGAAATTCGCCGTCGTCGAAGGAGGCCGGCACAGCATCACCCACTACGACACCTGCGAGATGTTCCGGGCGGCAAGTCTGCTCGACATTCATTTGGAAACCGGTCGCACCCATCAGATCCGGGTGCACTTCGCGGCACTGCATCATCCGTGCGTCGGTGACCCCACCTACGGGGCCGACCCGGTTCTGGCCAAACGACTGGGCCTGCAAAGGCAATGGCTGCACGCCCGGTCCCTGGCGTTCGCGCATCCGACTGACGGGCGGCGGATCGAGATCACCAGTCCCTATCCGGCCGATCTGCAGCATGCTCTCGATGTGCTTCGCACCGAGTCGTGACGGCGCCCCCTTGCGATTGCCTTTAACTGGGGAGTCCGGCCTCGACCGCCGGCGGGGCGGGTTGTTCTACGGCCTTATCGCCTACGGCTCATGGGGGCTGTACCCGGCGTACTTTCCGCTGCTCAAGCCGGCGGGTGCGCTGGAGGTACTGGCACACCGAATCGTCTGGACCATGCTGCTGATGGCGGTCGTGTTGGTAGTGCTGCGGCGATTGCCGGATCTACGGTCGATCAGTCGGCGCACCTGGCTACTGCTGGCGGCGGCGTCGGCGCTGATTTGCGTGAACTGGGGCGTCTACGTCTATGCCGTCAGCAACAGCCATGTCGTTGATGCCGCACTCGGATACTTCATCAATCCTCTGGTCAGTGTGCTGTTCGGGGTCGTCATTTTCGGCGAGCGGCTCAGTAGAGCTCAGATGGTCGCGGTTCTGATCGCCGCGATCGCCGTCATCGTGATGTCGGTTGCGGCCGGCACTGTTCCGGTGATCGGGCTGGTCCTGGCGTTCTCCTTCGCCCTCTACGGGGCTGTCAAAAAGGTGGTGCCGGTCGATCCGGGGATCAGCGTTGGCCTCGAAGCCGTGATCGCGGCACCATTCGCGATCGGTGTCATGGCCGTGTTGGCTGTGACCGGCGGCGGTGCTGTCGGGAACTACGGCGCTGGACAGTTGGTGCTGTTGGTGTTGACCGGCCCGATCACGGCGATTCCGCTGCTGTGTTTCGCGGCCGCAGCCCAGCGTCTGCCCCTGGTCACCCTGGGGTTGCTGCAGTATCTGACGCCGTCGATGCAGATGATCCTGGGGGTGGCGGTGGCGCACGAACCCATGCCGACCGCGCGTTGGATCGGCTTCGGGTTGATCTGGACGGCCTTGGCGGTGTTCAGTGCCGACACCGTGATCCGCAACTACCGGAGCCGGGCGGTACCTTATCTCCCATCATGAGCAAACCCACGGCCAAGCAACGCAACCGTCGGATCCTGATGGCACTGATCGGCGTGATCGCCGCGGCCGCCGCGATCGTGCCGCTGGGTCTGGGCTTGCTGACAGCTCGCGAGGCCAGCCAGCAGGCCGATCTGTCGGCGCTCCCGACGACCACCGCACCGCCCTTGACCATCAAGGCACTTCCGGTGCGGCCGGTGGTCACTGCCTTCGTGACCACTCCCGAGCAGTGCCCCGCGCCGCCGCCACCCCCGCCGGATCAGCCCACCCGGATCTGCGACATCAACAAAACCGCGGTCTATGAACTCGGCCCCGAGGGCCTGCGCTTGGATCTCACCGACGTCGACTCGGTCCTCAACCCGTTGACCGGCGTCCAGTTGGTCCAGATGACGATGACGCCGGAGTCCTCGCAGAAGTTCGCCGAGTTCACCGCCGCCCGGGTCGGCCAGCAGGTCGCGTTCGTCCGGGGTACGACGGTGGTGTGGGGTCCCAAGATCGGGGGCCCGATCGACGGTCAGGTGCTCCAGCTCTCCGGCGAACTGACCGCTGAGCAGGCCAAGGAGATCGCCCGGATGCTTGGCGAAAAGCGCTGACCAGCCAAACCAGGGATGCGGCCCAAATCCACGCGGGCGGCACCGCCGACACGTGCGCCGACACGCCCGGTGCCGTCCGCCGACGGTCCTAGACTGACGGGCCTATGAATAGTCCGTCGGCTCCCAGCGCAGGCACTCAACGCGGCGGATCGTTTGTGCACCTGCACAACCACACCGAGTATTCGTTGCTCGACGGTGCCGCGAAGATCACGCCCATGCTGGCTGAGGCCCAGCGCCTGGAGATGCCCGCGATCGGAATGACCGACCACGGGAACATGTTCGGCGCCAGCGAGTTCTTCCACGCGGCGACCCAGGTGGGCATTAAGCCGATCATCGGTGTGGAGGCCTACGTTGCGCCCGGCTCCCGGTTCGACAGCCGCCGGATCCTCTGGGGTGACCCGGGACAGAAGTCCGACGACGTCTCCGGCAGCGGCTCCTACACGCACCTGACCATGGTCGCGGAGAGTGCCATCGGTCTGCGCAATCTGTTCCGGCTGACCTCCCGGGCGTCATTCGAGGGTCAACTCGGCAAGTGGGCGAGGATGGACGCCGAGATTATCGCCGAGCACGCCGAGGGCATCATCGCCACTACCGGCTGTCCGTCCGGGGAGGTCCAGACCCGGCTGCGCCTGGGCCAGGACGCCGAGGCGCTGGAATCGGCCGCCAAGTGGCGGGAGATCTTCGGTGCGGAGAACTACTTCCTCGAATTGATGGACCACGGACTGTCGATCGAGCGCCGGGTTCGCGAGGGACTGGTGGAGGTGGGCCGCAAACTCGGCATCCCGCCGTTGGCCACCAATGATTGCCACTACGTCACCCGCGATGCCGCGCACAATCACGAGGCGCTGCTGTGCGTGCAGACCGGCAAGACACTCTCGGATCCGAACCGATTCAAATTCGATGGTGACGGCTACTACCTGAAGTCGGCGGCCGAGATGCGCGCTCTCTGGGACGCTGAAATTCCCGAGGCTTGCGATTCCACGCTGCTGATCGCTGAGCGAGTCACCTCCTACGCCGATGTGTGGACCCCGAGGGATCGGATGCCGGTGTTCCCGGTGCCCGAAGGGCAGACCCAGGCGAGCTGGCTACGTCACGAGGTCGACGCCGGGTTGGCGCAGCGTTTTCCCGCCGGTGTGCCCAGCGAGTATGTCGAGCGCGCCGCCTACGAGATCAACGTCATCTGCGACAAGGGATATCCGTCGTACTTCCTGATCGTGGCCGACCTGATCAACTACGCGCGTTCGGTCAATATCCGGGTGGGCCCGGGCCGTGGGTCGGCCGCCGGTTCCCTGGTGGCCTACGCGCTACGGATCACCGATATCGATCCCATCGAACACGGTCTGCTGTTCGAGCGATTCCTCAACCCGGAACGTGCGTCGATGCCCGACATCGATATCGACTTCGATGATCGCCGCCGCGGGGAGATGGTGCGCTACGCCGCCGAGAGGTGGGGGAGCGATCGGGTCGCACAGGTCATCACGTTCGGCACCATCAAGACCAAGGCCGCACTGAAGGACTCCGCCCGAATTCACTACGGCCAGCCGGGATTTGCGATCGCCGACCGGATCACCAAGGCACTGCCTCCGGCCGTGATGGCCAAGGACATCCCGCTGTCGGGCATCACCGACCCCAGCCATGAGCGATTCAAAGAGGCCGCCGAGGTACGCGGGCTGATCGACACCGACCCCGATGTTCGGACCATCTACGAGACCGCCCGCGGGCTGGAGGGCCTGATCCGCAACGCCGGTGTGCACGCCTGCGCCGTCATCATGAGCTCCGAGCCGCTGACGGATGTGATCCCGCTGTGGAAGCGGCCGCAGGACGGCGCGATCATCACCGGCTGGGACTATCCGTCGTGCGAGGCCATCGGACTATTGAAGATGGATTTCCTCGGCCTGCGCAATCTCACGATCATCGGCGATGCCCTGGAGAACATCCAAGCCAACCGCGGCATCGAGGTGGTGCCGGAATCGCTGCCGCTGGACGATGCGGCCACCTATGAACTCCTGTCCCGCGGTGACACCCTCGGGGTGTTCCAACTCGACGGCGGCCCGATGCGGGATCTCCTTCGCCGCATGCAGCCGACCGGTTTCGCCGACATCGTCGCCGTGCTGGCGCTGTACCGCCCCGGCCCGATGGGCGTGAACGCCCACAACGATTACGCCGACCGCAAGAACGGTCGGCAGGCGATCAAACCGATCCACCCGGAGTTGGCCGAGCCGCTCGCCGACATCTTGTCGGAGACCTACGGCCTGATCGTCTACCAGGAACAGATCATGCGCATCGCGCAGCGTGTCGCAGGCTACTCGCTGGCCCGAGCCGACATCTTGCGCAAGGCCATGGGCAAGAAGAAGCGCGATGTCCTCGACAAGGAGTACGAGGGTTTCTCCGAAGGGATGAAGGCCAACGGGTTCTCGGCCGGTGCCATCAAAGCGTTGTGGGACACCATCCTGCCGTTCGCCGACTACGCGTTCAACAAATCTCATGCGGCCGGCTACGGGCTGGTGTCGTACTGGACGGCATATCTCAAGGCCAATTACCAGGGCGAGTACATGGCCGGGCTGCTGACCTCTGTGGGTGACGACAAGGACAAAGCCGCGGTGTATCTGGCCGACTGCCGCAAACTCGGGATCACCGTTTTGCCGCCGGATGTTAATGAGTCGGGGTTGAACTTCGCCTCCGTGGGCACTGATATCCGCTTCGGACTCGGGGCGGTGCGCAACGTTGGGGCCAACGTGGTGAGCTCGCTGATCGCCACCCGCAGGGCCAAGGGCAAGTTCACCGACTTCTCCGACTACCTCAACAAGATTGATGTGGCGGCATGCAACAAAAAGGTCACCGAGTCACTGATCAAGGCCGGGGCATTCGATTCGCTGTCGCATCCGCGTAAGGGCCTGTTTCTGGTCCATACCGACGCCGTCGATTCGGTGTTGGGCACCAAGAAGGCCGAGGCGATGGGCCAGTTCGACCTGTTCGGCGGCGGCGGTGCCGACGATGGTGGCGCCGGCGATGCCGTGTTCACCATCAAGGTGCCGGAAGAGGAGTGGGACGACAAACACAAGCTCGCCCTCGAGCGCGAGATGCTCGGGCTGTACGTCTCGGGCCATCCGCTCAATTCAGTGGCACACCTTCTCGCCGCTCAGGTCGACCACGCGATCCCGGCGATCCTGGGCGGAGACGTCGCCAACGATGTGCAGGTACGCGTTGGCGGCATCCTCGCCTCGGTCAACCGGCGGGTCAACAGGAGCGGCATGCCCTGGGCCTCGGCACAACTGGAGGACCTCACCGGCGGTATCGAGGTGATGTTCTTCCCGCAGACCTACGCACTGGTCGGCGCGGAGATCGCCGACGACGCGGTGGTGCTCGTCGCCGGCAGGGTGCGCATTCAGGACGACCGCATCAGCGTGATCGCCAATGACCTTGTGGTACCGGACTTCTCAAACGGTGCACCGGATCGGCCGCTGGCGGTGAGTCTTCCCACTCGTCAATGCACACTCGACAAGGTCAACGCGCTCAAGCAGGTGCTGGCGCGGCATCCGGGTGTGTCGCAAGTGCATCTGCGGCTGATCAGCGGTGACCGCATCACCACTCTGGAACTCGATCAGTCACTACGGGTGACGCCGTCACCGGCATTGATGGGTGACCTCAAGGCGCTGTTGGGCCCGGGTTGCCTCGGCGGCTAGCCGGTGGGGATCAACGACCGCCCGAGCTACTGACCCGTCGGCAGTGGCTCCCAGTGCATGATCCCGCTGTCGGCCAACAGCGAAAGATGCAACTGCCCGTTCGACAACAGATAGCTGCGAACGTAGCCCAACGCCGCGGCGACCTTGGTGTCGTCGGAGGGCTGCGGACAGAACATCCGGGTCAACGCGATCGGCCCGAAGGTCAGGCTGCCGGAATCGTCGGCCGCGGCGGCAGTCTGAAATGTTCCCGACCCCCGGTTGCAGTCGATCTGGAAGGCAGCTTGACCGTCGTCACCGAACGTCACCGTGTACTTCGTCGGGTCGGTGATGCGCGTCCCGGGCTGCTCGCTCGTCATTGATTCGATTTCCAGCAGCTGCCATGTTGTACCGACGATCGGATCCGTTGCCGCAGCCGAGTTGCAGCCGACTGCGCCCAGCCCGACGACTGCGCCCAGCCCGACGACTGCTCCCAGCCTGAAGAGTGCTCTCAGAGCACCGATACCGAATGCCACCCGCATACCCG
>CAIWCQ010000514.1 GCA_903911165.1 uncultured Actinomycetes bacterium
GCCAAGACCGGCTGGAAGGTAGACGGTAAGCCCGAGTGGGCGGCCAATCTGCCCGCCGACATGCTCGAGTCCGGCCCGGACACCATCGTCTCCACGCCGGTGTTCGACGGCGCCCGCGAGGAGGAGTTGCAGGGTCTGCTCTCCTCGACGCTGGCCGACCGTGACGGCAATGTGCTGGTCAACGGCGACGGCAAGGCGATGCTGCTTGACGGCCGCAGCGGCGAACCGTTCCCGTACCCCGTGACGGTCGGCTACATGTACATCCTCAAGCTGCACCACCTGGTGGACGACAAGATCCACGCGCGTTCCACCGGGCCGTACTCGATGATCACCCAGCAGCCACTCGGCGGTAAGGCGCAGTTCGGCGGTCAGCGGTTCGGTGAGATGGAGTGCTGGGCCATGCAGGCCTACGGCGCGGCGTACACGCTGCAGGAACTCTTGACCATCAAATCCGACGACACCGTCGGCCGGGTCAAGGTCTACGAGGCGATCGTCAAGGGCGAGAACATCCCCGAACCGGGCATTCCGGAGTCGTTCAAGGTGCTTCTCAAGGAGTTGCAGTCGCTGTGCCTCAACGTCGAGGTGCTCTCCAGCGACGGCGCCGCCATCGAGATGCGCGACGGCGACGACGAAGACCTGGAGCGCGCCGCAGCGAACCTGGGAATCAACCTGTCCCGCAACGAATCCGCGTCCGTCGAGGATTTCGCTTAACACCTGAGCGCTTGCGCTCAAAATCATTAACCCAGCTAGTCCCGCAAGGGGAAAGGGAGTTACGTGCTAGACGTCAACTTCTTCGATGAACTCCGGATTGGTCTGGCCACCGCCGACGATATCCGTAACTGGTCCTACGGCGAGGTCAAGAAGCCGGAGACCATCAACTACCGCACGCTCAAGCCGGAGAAGGATGGCCTGTTCTGCGAGAAGATCTTCGGACCCACTCGCGACTGGGAGTGCTACTGCGGCAAGTACAAGCGGGTGCGCTTCAAGGGCATCATCTGCGAGCGCTGCGGCGTCGAGGTCACCCGCGCGAAGGTGCGCCGCGAGCGGATGGGCCACATCGAGTTGGCCGCGCCCGTCACCCACATCTGGTATTTCAAGGGCGTCCCGTCGCGGTTGGGCTACCTGCTGGATCTGGCACCGAAGGATCTCGAGAAGATCATCTACTTCGCCGCCTACGTGATCACCGCCGTCGACACCGAGATGCGCCACAACGAGCTCTCCACCCTCGAGGCCGAGATGACCGTCGAGAAGAAGGCTGTCGAGAATCAGCGTGACATCGACCTCGAGACGCGTGCCCGCAAGCTCGAGGCCGACCTCGCCGAGTTGGAGGCCGAGGGCGCCAAGTCCGACGTCAAGCGCAAGGTCAAGGACGCCGGCGAGCGCGAGATGCGCCAGTTGCGGGACCGCATCCAGCGCGAACTGGACCGGCTCGACGAGATCTGGACCACCTTCACCAAGCTGGCCCCCAAGCAACTGATCGTCGACGAGAACCTCTACCGCGAGATCGTCGACCGCTACGGCGAGTATTTCCAGGGCTCGATGGGCGCCGAGTCGATCAAGAAGCTCATCGAGAACTTCGACATCGACGCCGAGGCCGAGATCCTGCGCGAGACCATCCGCAACGGCAAGGGTCAGAAGAAGCTGCGGGCGCTCAAGCGGCTCAAGGTCGTCGCGGCGTTCCAGACCAACCGCAGCTCCCCGATGGGCATGGTGCTCGATGCGGTGCCGGTAATCCCGCCGGAGCTGCGGCCGATGGTTCAGCTCGACGGTGGCCGGTTCGCAACCTCCGACCTCAACGATCTGTATCGGCGCGTGATCAACCGCAACAACCGGCTCAAGCGTCTGATCGACCTCGGCGCGCCCGAGATCATCGTCAACAACGAGAAGCGCATGCTGCAGGAGTCGGTGGACGCGTTGTTCGACAACGGCCGTCGTGGCCGGCCGGTCACCGGCCCGGGCAACCGTCCGCTGAAGTCGCTGAGCGATCTGCTCAAGGGCAAGCAGGGCCGGTTCCGCCAGAACCTGCTCGGAAAGCGCGTCGACTACTCCGGCCGCTCGGTCATCGTGGTCGGCCCGCAGCTCAAGCTGCACCAGTGTGGTCTGCCCAAGCTGATGGCGCTCGAGCTGTTCAAGCCGTTCGTGATGAAGCGTCTCGTCGATCTCAACCACGCGCAGAACATCAAGAGCGCCAAGCGGATGGTCGAGCGTCAGCGTCCGCAGGTGTGGGATGTGCTCGAAGAGGTCATCTCCCAGCACCCGGTGCTGCTCAACCGCGCACCCACGCTGCACCGTCTGGGAATCCAGGCCTTCGAGCCGATGCTGGTGGAGGGCAAAGCAATTCAGCTGCACCCGCTGGTGTGTGAGGCGTTCAACGCCGACTTCGACGGTGACCAGATGGCGGTGCACCTGCCGTTGAGCGCCGAGGCGCAGGCCGAGGCCCGCGTGCTGATGCTGAGTTCCAACAACATCCTCTCGCCGGCGTCGGGTAAGCCGCTTGCCATGCCGCGTCTGGACATGGTCACCGGGCTGTACTTCCTGACCACTCAGATCGACGGCGACACCGGCGAATACACGCCGCCGGCCAAGGACACCCCGGAGACCGGGGTGTACAGCTCGCCGGCCGAAGCCATCATGGCGATGGATCGCGGCGTGCTCAGCCCGCGTGCGGCGATCAAGATCAGGCTGACCAGGCTGCGTCCGCCGCATGAGGTCGAGACTGAACTGTTCGGCGAAAACGGTTGGCGCCCAGGCAATGCCTGGACGTGCGAGACCACGCTGGGACGGGTGCTGTTCAACGAACTGCTGCCGCTGGGGTACGCCTTCGTCAACAAGCAGATGCACAAGAAGGAACAGGCCAAGATCATCAACGATCTGGCTGAGCGCTATCCGATGATCGTGGTGGCGCAGACCGTCGACAAGCTCAAAGACACCGGATTCCACTGGGCCACCCGGTCCGGTGTCACGGTGTCGATGGCCGACGTTCTGGTTCCGCCGGAGAAGGCTGAAATCCTTGAGCGTCACGAGGTCGAGGCCGAAAGCATCGAGAAGAAGTACCAGCGCGGCGCGATGAACCGTCAGGAACGCAACGACGCCCTGGTCGAACTGTGGAAGCAGGCCACCGAGGAGGTCGGAGAGGCACTGCGGGCGCACTACCCGAAGGACAACCCGATCATCACGATCGTGGAGTCCGGCGCGACGGGTAACTTCACCCAGACCCGCACGCTGGCCGGCATGAAGGGTCTGGTGACCAACCCCAAGGGTGAGTTCATCCCGCGTCCGATCAAGTCCTCGTTCCGCGAGGGCCTGACCGTGCTGGAGTACTTCATCAACACCCACGGCGCCCGAAAGGGCCTGGCGGACACCGCACTTCGCACCGCTGACTCGGGCTACCTGACCCGTCGTCTGGTGGACGTCTCCCAGGACGTCATCGTCCGCGAGCACGACTGCGGGACCGAGCGGGGCATCGTCGTCGACTTGGCGGAACGCGCCACGGGGCCCGACGGCAAGGCGGCGCTGATCCGCGATCCGTTCGTCGAGACCTCGGCGTACGCCCGCACGCTGGCCGCCGACGCGGTCGACTCCAAGGGCAAGGTCGTCGTCGAACGGGGCCAGGACCTCGGCGACCCGGCGATTGATGCGGCACTGGCGGCCGGAATCACCGAGGTCAAGGTGCGCTCCGTGCTCACCTGTACCAGCGCCGACGGCGTCTGCGCGATGTGTTACGGCCGCTCGATGGCGACCGGCAAGCTGGTCGACATCGGTGAGGCGGTCGGCATCGTGGCCGCGCAGTCCATCGGCGAGCCCGGCACCCAGCTGACCATGCGCACCTTCCACCAGGGCGGCGTCGGCGAGGACATCACCGGCGGTCTGCCCCGCGTTCAGGAGTTGTTCGAGGCCCGCGTGCCACGCGGCAAAGCCCCGATCGCCGAAGTCGCCGGACGGGTTCGCCTCGAGGAGACCGACAAGTTCTACAAGATCACCGTCGTTCCCGACGATGGGGGCGAAGAGGTCGTCTACGACAAGCTCTCCAAGCGTCAGCGACTGCGGGTGTTCAAGCATGAGGACGGGACTGAGCGGCTGCTCGCCGACGGCGACCATGTCGAGGTGGGCCAGCAGCTCATGGAGGGCTCGGCCGATCCGCACGAGGTGCTGCGCGTCGAAGGTCCCCGCAAAGTGCAGATCCACCTCGTCAAGGAGGTCCAGGAGGTCTACCGGGCCCAGGGCGTGTCGATCCACGACAAGCACATCGAGGTGATCATCCGCCAGATGCTGCGTCGCGTGACGATCATCGACTCGGGTGCCACGGAGTTCCTGCCCGGTTCGCTGACCGAGCGCGCGGAATTCGAGTCGGCGAACCGCCGGGTGGTCGCTGAGGGCGGCGAGCCGGCGGCCGGTCGGCCGGTGCTGATGGGCATCACC
>CAIWCQ010000515.1 GCA_903911165.1 uncultured Actinomycetes bacterium
CAACGGGAGTTGGCGGCCGGGCCGGAGGCCGTCGTGGTCGAGGGCCGCGATATCGGCACCGTGGTGCTTCCGGACGCCGACGTGAAGATCTTCCTGACCGCGTCCGCCGAGACCCGGGCGCGGCGACGAAACGACCAGAACATTGCTGCCGGCCTGCCCGATGACTATGAGACGGTGCTGGCCGATGTGCGTCGGCGCGATCACCTGGATTCATCCCGTGAAGTCTCGCCGCTGTGTGTGGCCGATGATGCGGTGGTCGTGGACACCAGCGAGATGAACCAGACCGAGGTGATCGCCGCATTGCGGGATCTCATCGAACGTATCCGAGGCCATCGCGAGAACGCGCGATGACCGACGACGGCACCTGGTCCGACGAGAGCGAGTGGCAGGTCGGCGTCGCGACCGATTCCGAGGAGTCTGGAACGGTCAGCGGCCCGCCGCCGGTGGTCGCGGTGGTGGGGCGCCCCAACGTTGGCAAGTCCACGCTGGTGAATCGGATCCTGGGTCGCCGCGAGGCGGTCGTGCAGGACTTGCCCGGCGTGACCCGCGACCGGGTGTCCTACGACGCGTCTTGGACCGGGCAGCGGTTCATGGTGCAGGACACCGGCGGGTGGGAACCCGACGCCAAGGGCCTGCAGCAGAAGGTGGCCGCGCAGGCATCGGTGGCTATGCAGACCGCCGACGCGGTGATCCTGGTGGTGGACGCCGTGGTCGGCGCCACTGCCGCAGATGAGGCGGCTGCGCGGATTCTGCAGCGAGCGGGTAAGCCGGTGTTCCTGGCCGCCAACAAAGTCGACAACGACAAGGGCGAGTCCGACGCCGCCGCGCTGTGGTCGTTGGGTCTGGGGGAGCCGCATCCGATCAGCGCGATCCACGGTCGCGGCGTCGCGGACCTGCTCGACGATGTGGTCGCCGCGCTGCCGTCAGTGTCGGAGGTCGCCTCCACCGGCGGCGGACCGCGCCGTGTCGCACTGGTGGGTAAACCGAACGTCGGCAAGAGTTCGCTGCTGAACCGGCTGGCAGGATCGGAACGTTCGGTGGTGCACGACGTCGCGGGTACCACCGTCGACCCGGTGGACTCCCTGATCGAACTAGACGGCCGCATCTGGCGGTTCGTCGATACGGCGGGACTGCGGCGCCGAGTCGGCCAGGCCAGCGGGCACGAGTTCTACGCCTCGGTGCGCACGCACAGTGCGATCGACGCCGCCGAGGTGGTGGTCGTGCTGATCGACGGATCGGAGCCGATCACCGAACAGGATCAGCGGGTGTTGTCGATGGTGATCGAGGCGGGCCGCGCGCTGGTGCTGGCGTTCAACAAGTGGGACCTCGTCGATGAGGACCGGCGCTATCTGCTGGATCGCGAGATCGACCTGCAACTGGAGCAACTGCAGTGGGCACCGCGGGTGAACATCTCGGCCAAGACCGGCAGAGCGGTGCAGAAGTTGGTGCCGGTCATGGAGACCGCGCTGGCATCGTGGGATGCGCGCATCTCGACCGGGCAGCTCAACTCCTGGCTCAAGGAAGTGGTCGCCGCGACCCCGCCGCCGGTGCGCGGCGGCAAGCAGCCACGAATCCTGTTTGCCACCCAGGCGACAAACCGACCGCCGACGTTCGTGTTGTTCACCTCAGGGTTTCTCGAGGCCGGCTATCGGCGCTTCCTCGAACGACGGTTGCGCGAGACCTTCGGCTTCGAGGGTTCGCCGATCCGCATCAATGTGCGGGTGCGGGAGAAGCGAGCGCCGCGCAAGCGCTAGCCGGATTAGCTAGCCTGTCGATTCCTGATCGTCATTGTTGTGGTCGCCATCTTGTGGCAACAACCGTTCGGGGTGGTGGAAGTCGTTGGTTCCGCCGCGCAGGGGCAGGTGTGGAGGTGGTATCCATTCGGTTCGGCCATCTTTGCGTTTGCGGGTGCGCCAGCCGCCGGGCTTGATCAGCGGGTGTTCTGTTTTGCAGGCGAAGGTGAGCTTGTCGA
>CAIWCQ010000516.1 GCA_903911165.1 uncultured Actinomycetes bacterium
CGCCGCCGCCGAACGGAGCCGACTGTGCGCCGATGCGGTTCGGCGCACGACCGCGCTCGCGGAATTGCAGGCCGGCCTGGCCGCCGCCGTCGAGGATCAGGTGATCGCCGATGAGGTCGCCGACGCAGCCACGTCGGCGGCCACGGAGTCTGCGACTGCGCTCGTGGCCGCGCAGGATCGGGTGGATGCCGCTCGCTGCGCAGTGGACGGCCTCGTCGCGCGGGAAGAGGCTCAGCGGCTCGCTGCCAGGGTGCAGCGCATTGATCAGACCCGGGGAGATCTCGATCAGGTCGCCGAACGGCTGGGCAGCATCTCGCTGACCGCCGAGTTGCTGCTCGCCATCGAGGAGGCCGCCGCCCTGGTTGATCGCCTCGATGCGCAACTGCACGCTGTGGCTGCCACGGTCGAGTTCACCGCCCTTAAAGGCCAGCACGTACTCGTCGACGGTCAGCGGGTAGCGCTTGATCCAGGTGAGCCGTGGACCATACCTGCTTCCGTCGCGGCCACGGTCGAGTTGCCTGGCGTGTTGGAGATCCGTATCAGCCCGGGTTCCTCCACAGCCGGGCTGCGCACCGAACTGCAAGCAGCGCAACAGCTCCGGGATGAGAAGCTGACGCAGAGCGGGGTCGACGATCTCGCTGCCGCCCGCCGGGCCGGCCAGGAACGGCTTACCCTTGTTGCCAAACGGGACAAGCTTTCCGCGGTTCTCGACGAACTGTGCGCCGGCGATGACGTCGACCGGTTGCGTGCCCGGTTGAGCGAATTGGAAACGACGGCCTATGAAACGGCGGTCGATGCCGAGTCGGCTCGTGCCGAACTCGCCAGCGCCACCGAGGCCCTGACCCAAGCGCGCCAAGGCGACGCCACCGTGCAGCAGCTTTCCCGCGCGGCAAGTACCCGACTGACGGAGAAGATCACCGCCGCGAAGGTTCTCCTTGCCGGGGTTGGCACAGCTGCGGCTGAACTCGAAATCGCCGGCGAGCAGCTTGCCGCCGGGCGAGCGATCGACCCCGACGATGTGATCAGTGCCCGGGCCGTCGCGGACGCCGAGACCCAGCAGCGCGCCGATGCTGTGGTGACTCAACTCGCCGAACGGTACGGCCGCGCCGACCCGGAGTCTGTCAAGGCCGAGTTGGCCGCCGCCACGCAGTCGGTGGACGAATGTGAACGAAACTTTGTGCAGACCAGGCAGGCCCTCAACGACCTCACCGTCGAGTTGGCCGTCATCGGCAGCGAAGGGCGCAAAGGCAAACTCGACGACGCCGAGATCCTCAGCGCGCACGCCCGCGCTGAGCATGCCCGCGTGGGCAAGCGGGCCGGTGCCGCGAAACTCCTGCGCTGCACGATGAACCGGCACCGCGACAACACCCGGCAGCGCTACGTTGCGCCCTACCGAACCGAGGTGGAGCGGCTGGGCCGCACGGTGTTCGGGCCCACCTTCGAAGTCGAGGTCGACACCAACCTGACAATTCTCAGGCGCACGCTCGATGACCGTACGGTCCCCTACGACTCACTGTCTGGTGGTGCCAAGGAGCAACTTGGAATCCTTGCCCGGTTGGCCGGTGCGGCTCTGGTTGCCACCGAGGACACCGTTCCGGTGGTCATCGACGACGCGTTGGGTTTCTCCGACCCGCAGCGTTTGGGCAAGATGGCCGCGGTGTTCAACACGGTGGGCCGCGACGGCCAGGTCATCGTGCTGACCTGTATGCCGGGGCGCTACGACGGCATCGACGGTGCACACGTCATCGAGTTGACGGGGTGAGACCGCGGAGGATCAGTCAGCCAGTGCCAGAACCTCATCAAAGCCGGCGATCAGACACTCGCGGAACACCTCGAAGTCGGGAATTGCGCCGGTAACAACTGGTGACTTTCGCCCCTGATCGGCATGCCTTGGCATGATGGTGAACATGGTGGCGACAATCCAGACGGTGGCGCACCGATGACTCTGGGTTCCAAGCGTCGCCGAGCACACGACAAACTCGCCGCCCTGCCGGGAGTCCGGTCGGTGCGTCGGCCGGTCACCACCGCAGCCGCCGAGCTATTCGATCTGTTCTACGTGCGCACCGGTGAACGCAGCGCACCGCCCCTGGTGATCATTCCGGGCGGGCCGGGAGTGGCCTCGATCGGGCACTATCGCGGACTGCGTCGACGAGCCACTGCCGCGGGACTCGACGTCATCATGGTCGAGCACCGCGGAGTGGGGATGTCCCGCCATGACGACGCCGGAGCGGACCTACCGCCGGCGGCGCTGACCGTTGAACAGGTCGTCGACGACATCGCGGCAGTACTTGACGATGCCGATGTGCATCGAGCGGTCATCTACGGCACGTCCTATGGCAGCTATCTGGCAGCCGGACTGGGCGTGCGGCATCCCGGTCGGGTACATGCGATGGTTCTGGACTCCCCACTGCTCAACCACGAAGACATCGAGACCCTCCGCCAGGTTTTGCGCGGCATGTTTTGGCACGGTGATGACCCGCGAACCGCCGACCTGGCGGTGAAGGTTCGCCGACTGGCCGACCGCGGCGCCATGACGCCCGCCGACGCGCGGATCGCCGCCGATATCTACAGTCTCGGCGGGGCGGCGCTGCTGAATCGGCAACTCGATCTGCTGCTCGATGACCGGCGCCTGTTCTTCTCGGCGATCGGTCGACTCGGTCAGGGCATGGCGGATCGCAAAGTGCCCTACCGCAACGAGACTGATCTGGTCGGGCCGATCGGATACCGGGAGCTCAATTTCGGCGGCATTCCGGACGGCCTACCACTGGATCCCGCGATCGCCGCACGGGAGTTCGCCGCCGAGGAACTGCCGCCATTCGAGGCCGAGCCCTTCGACCTGATTGCCGCCATGCCCGGGTTCACCTGGCCCACGGCGATCATTTCCGGTGGCCGGGATCTGACCACCCCGCCGGCGATCGCCGAGCGGATCGCCGAACTCGTGCCCGCCGCCGTGATGGTGCGGCTGCCGACAGCCGGCCACAGCGTGCTCGACACCAGGGAAACCGCAGCCGTTCGGATCGCCGCAGCCGTCTGCTCCGATGCCGCCGCGGATCTGGCGGGGCGCGGTGTCGCATTGGATGAAGTACCGGCTCGCCCGGCGATGCGGGCGGTGGGCGCGGCCGTCGAGGCCGCCGTTCGGATCGAGGCCGTGCTGCCGCGCTTCGCGCAGCCTCGTTCTGTCCGACGGGCTATTTCATGAATCCGATTGCGCTGTAGTTCAAATCACCCATTCCGGCCGGCCCGAAGTTGGCCAGCGTGGACCGCACCGCGACGTTGCCCGGGGATTGGTAGAGCGCGAGGCTGAACACCTCTTCCCACAGCAGTGCGTCCACTTCGTTGGCCAGCGCACGGGCCTTGGCCGGGTCGAGTTCGTCAAGTACCTCCTCGACTTTGGCATCAATCGCCGGTGAGGAGATCTTGCCGAAGTTGCTCTCCGCGCCGGTGGTGAAGATCTGATTCAAACAGCACAGGGAGAACGCATCACCCACCCAGGAGAACTGGGTGATGTCGAAGTCGCCGACGGTGACGTAGTCGGTGAAGAAACCACTGGCCGGCTTGACGTCCAACTCCAACTTGACCCCGATCTGGGCGAGGCTGTTTTGCGCCACCTGGGCCACCTGCCGGCCGGCCTGGGAGTCGTAGAGCACGTTGCGGATGACCAGTTTCTTGCCATCCTTCTCGCGGAATTCACCGTTGAGTTTCCAGCCCAGCGCGTCGAGTTCGGACTTGGCCTTCTCCGGGTCGTAGGCCACCACCGCGCTGTTGTCCTGGTAACCCTCCTGTCCGGCGACGAAGACGTGGTTGCCCAGTGGTGTCGGGTTGTCCACTAATCCGCGCTGGGTCACGGTGACGATGGCTTGGCGGTCGATGCCCTTGGCGACGGCCTGTCGCAGCGCTTTGTCGGACAGAATCGCCCCCGGTGCGCCGTTGAACGTCATGTGATACCAGCTCGGGCCGGGGGCTCGCCGGATCGAGATGCCGTCTGTGCTGCGGGCTATTTGCAACTCGTCCAGTGATGCGATGCCGGTGGCGTCGATGGTCTTGTTCTGCAGCGCGGGGATGCGTGCCGCGTCATCGAGCGCCAGGAAGGTGAACGATTCCAGCAGCGGTGGGGCACCCCACCATTTCGGGTTTCGGGTCAACGTGATCCGCTGTGCGGTGCGATCGACATTGGCGACCATGAATGGCCCGGCGGACGGACCCGGTCCGTCCAGCTGTCCCTTGTTGAATACGTCCGGGTCGGCGGTCATGGCTTTGGGTAGCAGCATGGTGTTGCCGGCGAACATGCCACGCCATTCCGGGTAGTTCTGCGCGAAGGTCATCACGGCCTGGCGGTCATCCACACCGCGGGTCACCGAGGCCACCCGGTCGGAGCCGTTCGGGGAGGCGATGGCGAACGCCTTGTCTTTGCCACTGGTGGCGTTGATCTGCGCGGCGATGTCCTCCCAGGTGATCGGCATCCCGTCGGACCAGGTGGCGTTCGGATTGATGGTGTAGGTGACAACCTGGGGGTCGGCCTTGGTCAGCTCGACGTTGGTGAAGTAGTCGGTGTTGACCTTCATGGTTCCGTCGGCCGCGATCACAAATGCCCGGGGCATGGTGGGCCGCAGGACGCTCGCGGTGTCGGCTTCGTTGCCGTCGATGTTGAGCGTGTTGTAGTTCGACGGCATCGCGCCGATCGCCAGTCGTAGGTTCCCGCCCTGGGCCAGGGTGGCTGGATCCTTCGGGTTGATGTCGCTGACGGACCCGACTTCGGCATTACCGCCCGGCGCCGGGGTGGACTGGGTGCCCGCCGAACAACCGGCCGCCAACACCGTCGCCGCCACCCCCACCGCGAGCAGGCGCCCCACCACGAACCGGCGCCCCACCGCGAGTTGACGACCAGCGCCCCGGACGCGCCGTGGTGAACGGGATTGTGGTGAACGGGATTGTGTGTCTGTTCGTTTCACGGCACTGATGCTAGCGGCGTTTCGGATCCGGTTGGGGGATAGCGGCGAGCAATGCCCGGGTGTACGCGTGGCGCGGATTGGCGAACACTTCTCCGGCCTCTCCGTATTCGACGATCTTGCCGTGCTGCATCACCGCGACTCGGTGGGCTAGGTGCTTGACGACCGACAGGTCGTGGGAGACGAACAGATAGGTCAGGTCGAACGCGTGCTGCAGGTCCAGCAACAGGTTGATGATGCCGGCCTGGATGGAGACGTCCAGAGCGGACACCGGTTCGTCCAGTGCGAGGATCTTCGGCTGCAGGGCCAGCGCCCGGGCGATGCCGATGCGCTGCTTCTGGCCGCCGGAGAACTCGCCCGGATACCGGCTCGCATCGGCGCGGGCCAACCCGACGATTTCCAGCAACTCCGCCACCCGGGTGTCGGTGGCGGACTTGCCGAAACCATTCGCGGCCAATGGTTCGGCAAGAAGTTCGAAGACCGGCAGCCGTGGATCCAGAGCGGCCACTGGATCCTGAAAGACCACCTGGAGGTCGCGGCGCAGTTCGCGGCGCCGCCCCGCACTCAACGTCGCCACGTCCTCGCCGAGGATTTCGATGGAGCCGGATTGCGGTGCGCGCATTTCCAGGATCTCGTGCAACGTGGTGGACTTTCCCGAACCGGATTCCCCGACGATGCCGAGGGTTCGGCCCCGGGGCACTTCGAAGCTGATGCCGTCGACAGCCCGCACCTCGCCAATCTGGCGACGGAACACCACACCCTTGGTCAGTGGAAAGGTTTTGGACAGATCCCGCACGCGAACCACCGGTTCGGATTCCGAGTCGTCGTCGACAGTCGGTGGCTCGATGGCTACGCCGTAAATCTCCGCGGCGCTGCGACCGGTGACCTGATCGGTGCGGATACATGCCGCCGCGTGCCCCGGCGCGACCGGGGTCAGGGCAGGTTCGGACTGGCGGCATTGTTCGAGCGCCAACGGACACCGCGGCGCGAATGGACAACCGGCCGGCAGTGTGACCAGCGACGGCGGCGCCCCGGGGATCGGCACCAGACGTTCACCGCGCGGGGCGTCGAGTCGTGGCACGGAACCCAATAGCCCTGCGGTGTAGGGCATCCGGCGATCGGCGTACAACTCCCGCACGCCGGCTGTCTCGACCGCGCGACCGGCGTACATCACCAGCGCCCGGTCGGCGAACTCCGCCACCACACCCAGGTCGTGGGTGATGATCAGCACTGCGGCGCCGGTGACGTCACGGGCGGTCTTGAGCACCTCGAGGATCTGTGCCTGCACCGTCACGTCGAGGGCGGTGGTCGGTTCGTCGCAGATGATCAGATCGGGGTCATTGGCGATCGCAATGGCGATCACCACTCGTTGACGCTCGCCGCCGGACAACTCGTGTGGAAAGGATTGCGCCCGCGTCTGGGCCTGTGCGATGCCGACCAGATCCATCAGTTCGACCGCGCGCCGGCGCGCGTCGGCCTTGCTCACCTCGTGGTGATGCACCGTGATTGCCTCGGCGATCTGATCGCCGACGGTATAGACCGGAGTTAGTGCCGACATCGGGTCCTGAAACACCGTGCCGATGCGTGCACCGCGGATCTTCGACAGATCAGCGTCGGACATGCCCAGCAATTCGGTCCCGGACAACCGGACCGAACCCGAGACCGCGGCGTAGGGCGGCAGCAGTCCGATCACCGCCATCGCCGCGGCCGACTTGCCCGACCCGGATTCGCCGACCATCGCCACCACCTCACGTGGCGCGACGTGATAGCTCAGGCCGCGGACGGCAGACAGATCCCCGCTGTCGGTGGGGAAACTGACCGAGAGGTTCTCGACCTCCAGCAGTGGATCGCTCACGTCGACTTTTTCGGGTGTCGGCGCGCGCGTAAGTTGGCGCTACCCGGGTCGAAGGCGTCGCGCAGCCCATCGCCGGTGAGGTTGGCGCACACCAGGATCAACACCAGCACCCCGGCGGGGAAAAGGAAGACCCACGGGAATGTCGTCGCCGACTTCGTGCCGTCGGCGATCAGGGTTCCCAAAGACACATCGGGGGGCTGCACACCGAAGCCGAGATAGCTCAAACCGGTCTCGGCCAGGATCGCGCCGCCGACGTTCAGAGCGGTGTCGATGATGAGGATCGAGGCGACGTTCGGCAGGATGTGCCGGGCGATGATCGTTCGGTTCGGTACGCCCATATACCTTGCGGCCAGGACGTATTCGCGTTCCCGCAGACTCATCGTCAGGCCGCGCACCATGCGGGAGGAGATCATCCAACTGAACGCGGCCAACAGCACGATCAGCAGTGCGATGTTGGCCGAGTTCTTGGTCCGCGGGGTGATGATCGCGATCAGGATGAAGCTGGGCACCACCAGCACCAGGTCGACAAACCACATCAGGGCGCGGTCGCGCCAGCCGCCGAAGTATCCGGCGATCGCCCCCACCGTGGCCGCGATCAGCGTTGAGATCACCGCCACGCACACCCCGATGAGCATCGACTTCTGCATCCCGCGCAGTACCTGGGCCAGCACGTCCTGGCCGAGCGCGTTGGTGCCGAACCAGTGCTGCGGACTTGGCGGGGTCTGCAGTGCGGTGAAGTCGAGTTCGGAGTAGGAGTAGGGCAGCAGTGGCGGCAGCGCGTAACAGCCGACGAACAATGCCACCAGTGTCACGAGCGCGGCCACGGCCAACCTGTTGCGGGCGAACCGGCGTGCCACCAGGGTGCGCCGGGAGACGAAGGCGCCTGCATCGACGGCGCCTGCATCGACGGGGGTCGCGTCGACCGGGGGTGTAGCGGTCATGTCACCCGCACCCGTGGGTCGAGGATGGCGTAGGCGACATCGGAGAGCAGGCCGGCCAACAGCACCACCGCGCCGGAGAACACCGTGATCGCCGCGACGATGTTGGTGTCCTGGGTGCCGATGCCCTGCACCACCCATTCGCCCATGCCATGCCAGCCGAAGATCTTCTCCACGAACACCGCTCCGGTGACCAGGCCGGCGACGCTGTAGGCGAACAGTGTCGCCATCGGGATCAGAGCAGTGCGCAGACCGTGCTTGAACAGCGCTTGACGCCGGGTCAGGCCCTTCGCCCTCGCTGTGCGGATGAAGTCCTGGCCTAACACGTCGAGCATCGCATTGCGCTGATACCGGCTATATCCGGCGATCGCCATCAACGCCAGGGTCAGCGTCGGCAGCACCAGATGCTGGACCCGGTCGACGAACTGATTCCACCCCCCGCCGACGGGGTCCGGTGACGTCTCGCCGGTGTAGGAGAACAGTTGCACGCCGAGCACCGAATTGATTCGCAGCGCTACCAGGATCAGCAGGCCGGCCAGGACGAAGGTCGGCGTGCTGATGATCAGCAGCGAGATCCCGGTGATCACCCGGTCCGATAATCGGTACTGCCGGACCGCACCCCACGCGCCCACCAGCACGCCGATGACAGTGCCCAGCACCGAGCCGATCACCAGCAGGCGAAGGCTCACGCCGATCCGTCGCCACAGTTCTGCCGAAACCGGCTGACCGTTGACCGTCGTGCCGAAGTCGCCGCGCACCGCGCCGGACACCCAGTTCGCGTAACGCAGGGGGATCGGCTTGTCGAGATCGAGTTCAGCGGCCTTGGCGTCGATCACGGCCTGCGGGGGGCGCGGGTTGCGTTGCTGCAGGCTGTTCAGCGGCGTGAACGTCAACGACGTCAGGGTAAAAGTGAGGAACGAGGCCAGCGCCAGCAGCACGATGTAGTTGAGTAGCCGGCGTGCCAGGAACCGCGTCATCGGCGGTGCTCGGGCGGTCGGCGCATGCAGGACAGGGTAGTGCGGCGGTTGTCGATACCATCGCCGTGACTCGAACATTGGTACTCGAACATTGGTCCTCGAACACCGTGAAGATAAAAGGAGAAAGCCTTGAGCGTCACCGACACCTACCTGGCCAACAACGCCGCCTACGCCAAAACCTTTAGCGGCCCGCTTCCGCTGCCGCCCAGCAAGCACGTTGCCGTCCTCGCGTGCATGGACGCCCGGATGAACGTTTACGGCATCCTCGGCCTGGCCGAGGGGGAGGCGCACGTGATCCGCAACGCCGGCGGCGTGGTCACCGATGACGAGATCCGCTCCCTGGCGATCAGCCAGCGTCTGTTAGGCACCCGCGAGATCATCCTGATCCACCACACCGACTGCGGCATGCTGACCTTCACCGACGACGACTTCAAGCGCGATCTGCAGTCCGAGACCGGGATCAAGCCGCAGTGGGCAGCCGAGTCATTCCCCGACGTCGAGGAAGACGTCCGCCAATCGCTGCGCCGCATCGAGGCCAGCCCGTTCGTGGTGTTGCACACCTCGCTGCGGGGGTTCGTCTTCGACGTGGCGACCGGCAAGCTCACCGAGGTCACGCTGTAATTCCCCATCGACTCTGCGCCCAGCTCGAGATCGAGGCCGGATCGGCGATCTGGGCGCAGAGTCGATGACGTTGACGCTGCAGGACCGCGCACGCTAACGTCATCTCAAGGCGGTAAAGCCGGTCAAACCTACCAACTTAACGAGGAAACGATGGTCGACACCGTGACCGAGGTGCCTACGGCCGGTCGCTACGAGCTCAGCCAGCTGCGCTCGCTGGAAGCCGAGGCGATCCACATCATCCGTGAGGTCGCCGCGGAATTCGAGCGGCCGGTGCTGCTGTTCTCCGGCGGCAAGGACTCGATCGTCATGCTGCACCTGGCAATCAAGGCGTTCGCGCCCGGCCGGCTGCCGTTCCCGGTGATGCACGTCGACACAGGACACAACTTCGACGAGGTGATCGCCACCCGCGACGAACTCGTCGCCCGTCACGGCGTGCGTCTGGTCGTGGCCAGCGTGCAGCAGGACATCGACGCCGGCCGGGTGGTGGACAACGGGCCGTCGCGCAACCCGCTGCAAACCGTGACATTGCTGCGGGCCATCCGGGAGAACAAGTTCGACGCCGCGTTCGGCGGGGCGCGCCGCGAAGAAGAGAAGTCCCGGGCCAAAGAGCGGATCTACAGCTTCCGCGACCGCTTCCACCAGTGGGATCCGAAGAGCCAGCGCCCCGAGCTGTGGAACCTCTACAACGGCAAAATTTGGAAGGGCGAGAGCATCCGCGCCTTCCCCCTGTCGAACTGGACCGAGCTCGACATCTGGCAGTACGTCTACCTTGAGAACATCGAGGTGGTGCCGCTCTACTTCGCCAAAGAGCGCCCGGTCATCGACATGACCGGCACGCTGATCATGGTCGACGACGACCGCATCCGCAAAGCGCTGCCCGACGCCAAGATCGAGCAGCGGGTGGTGCGCTTCCGCACGCTGGGCTGCTACCCGCTGTCGGGGGCCATCGAGTCCGAGGCGCAGAATGTGCCCGAGATCATCCAAGAGATGATGCTGACCCGCATGTCTGAGCGCCAGAACCGCCTCATCGACAAAGACGAAGAGGGCTCGATGGAGCAGAAGAAGCGCGAAGGCTACTTCTAAGCTCCGCTCTGGCGCGCCTGCACCCCAGCGCCG
>CAIWCQ010000517.1 GCA_903911165.1 uncultured Actinomycetes bacterium
ACGAAGTGGGTTCATCACTTCGGGCTGTTCGCCGCAGTCGGTGCGGCGATGGCTGCCCTGGCGACGGTGCTGGTGTCGCGCAATGTCCTGCGCTGGTCGCGAAACCGGATGACCGTCGTGACGGCGGTGCTGTTCCTGCTCGCCCTGTGCTTCGCCACCACTAACGGTTGGTGGTACGTGTCGAGTTACGGTGTGTCGTTCAACAACGAGATGCCCCGCATCGCCGGCATCAGCGTCAGCGCAATCTTCTTCGCGCTTTTCCTGATCTCCGCGCTATACACCAGCTGGCTGCACTTCGCTTCCCGGGTACACGGCGAGGGCCGCGTCGTGCGGGTGCTCACGGCCGCGCCGATACCGGTCGCAGCTGGATTCATGGTGCTGGTGTTCATCGCGTCGATGGCGGCGGGCGTGGTGCGCCAGTACCCGACCTACTCCAACGCAATAGCCAATATCCGGTCGTTGTCTGGGGGGTGCGGACTGGCTGACGATGTGCTCGTCGAGTCCGACACCAATGTCGGTTTCATGACCCCACTGCCCGGCGACTACGGACCGCTTGGCCCAGTCGGTGGCACGAACTCGGTCGGGTTCACCCCCAACGGTGTGCCGGAACACATTGTGGCCGAGGCAATTCGGGTGCTTAACCCGACACCCGGCATCGATTACGACTGGGAAGCGCCGGTCAAACTCGACAAAGCCGGGATCAACGGCTCGAAAATTCCGCTTCCGTACGGATTAGATCCGGAGCGCGTACCGGTGGCGGGCAGCTACGTCGGCACGGCCCAGAAGGAGAGTCTGCTGACGTCGGCCTGGTATCGCCTGCCCGACGCGGCCGGTCAGCCGCTGGTGGTGGTGACCGCCGCCGGCACCATCGCCGGCAACAGCGTGCTCAAGGGAAAGACCGAGGGCCAGACCGTCGAGTTGGAGTACGCCAGACCCGGCCCCGGCCCAGATTTGGTTCCGGCCGGCCGGGTGCAACCCTACGACCTGGGTCCGGCCCCATCCTGGCGAAATCTGCGTTACCCGCGATCGGCAATCCCCGCCGACGCCACCGCGGTGCGGATCGTGGCCGAGGACCGGTC
Organism: uncultured Actinomycetes bacterium; assembly: GCA_903911165.1. Classification (GTDB taxonomy): domain Bacteria; phylum Actinomycetota; class Actinomycetes; order Mycobacteriales; family Mycobacteriaceae; genus Mycobacterium. The sequence continues at coordinate 1,080 of CAIWCQ010000517.1, forward strand.
ACTGTCCCTGGGCGACTGGATCGCGGTCACCCCGCCGCGGGTGCCCCAGCTGCTCTCCGTGCAGGACTACGTCGGATCCATTCAGCCCGTGCTGATGGACTGGGCGGTGGGCCTGGCCTTCCCATGCCAGCAGCCGATGCTGCACTCCAACGGCGTCACCCAGGTGCCGAAGTTCCGGATCACGCCGGACTACACCGCCAAGAAGCAGGACACCGACACCTGGGAGGACGGCCGCAACGGTGGTCTCCTGGGAATCAGTGACGTGATGCTGCGGGCCCACGTCATGGCGACTTATCTGTCCGAGGACTGGGGCCGCGACTGGGGATCGTTGCGCAGGTTCGACACCATCCTCGATGCCGAACCGGCGCAGATCGAGTTGGGAACCGCGACCCGCAGCGGGCTGTGGTCGCCCGGTCGGATCCGCATCAAGGCCTAGCCCGAACCCGCCGACCGTTACTCCAGAGCGACAGCGGGCATCGAGCGGCGCGCTGGCGTAACGCTCGACGCGGGAATTACAGCCCCACCTCCGCGGCGACCGGCGCCGGCGTCACCGCGAGAATCGGTGCGCCGACGGTGGTTTCGCCCTCGGCGGTTTGTTCCACCGATCCGAACTTCTTCGAATTCAAAATGATGATCGGCGTGGTCAACGGATAACCGGCGTCTTCGATGACCTTGCGGTCGAAGGTGACCAGCGGAGTTCCAGCGGTGACCCGATCGCCCTTGGCGACATGCACATCGAAGCCCGCGCCCTTGAGTTTGACAGTATCGATTCCGATATGGATCAGCACCTCGACACCGCTGTCGAGGAGAAGTCCGAAAGCATGGCCGGTCGGCTGCGCGGCGACCACCACGCCCGACCCGGGCGCATACGCGGTATTCCCGGAGGGGATCACCGCGATGCCCGGTCCCAGGATTCCCTTGCCGAACACCGGATCGGGAACGTCGCTCAGCGCGATGATGGTTCCGTCCAGCGGCGAGAGGATCTCGGTGGTGACGCCGACATCGCCGGCTGCCTTGGTCGCGGCGGCGGCGACGAGGGTATCCGGGCTGGCCTCACCCATCGGACCTTCGAGGTCGGCGACCGAAACCCCTGCCGCAGCCGCCGCAGCGGCTTGCTCGGGTGTGCGGTAGCCCGACAGGATCACCAGGATCATCGAGGTGAGGAAGGCCGCGGTGATCGCCACCGCGTACAGGCCCATGTTGCTGAACGCCGGGATGGTCAGCAGCGAGGTGAAGACGAAGGCCTTCGTTGTTACTCCCCCGCCCAGGCCGATGATCACGCCGCCGACCAGACAGCCGGCTAGCAAGCGTGGATAGATTCGTTTGAACCGCAGGTGGATGCCGTACAGCGACGGCTCCGATATACCGCCGAGCAGACCGGCCGCCAAGCCACCCATTGCGGTCTGGCGCATCTGCTTGTCCCGTTCCCGCCAGGCCAGGAACAGCACACCGGCAGTGGCGCCGAAGCAGGCGAAGTTCCACGCACCCATCGGGCCCTGGATGAAGTCGTAGCCCAGGGTTTGGATGTTGATCAGCATGATCGCGTTGATCGGCCAGTGCAGGCCCAGCGGCACCATGAACGGGTATGCCAACGGGATGAGGATCGCGAAGATCAACGGGGAGAAATCGTTGACAGACTTCAGGAATCCGCCGAGCGCCGCACCGGTGTAGACGCCGATCGGCCCGATCAGGAACGCCGTCAGCGGAATCATGACCAGCATCGACAGGAACGGCACGAAGATCAATTGGACGTTCTCCGGAATGACCCGCTTCAGAAATCGATACAACAGCCCCAGCACCGCGGCCATCAGCAGCGGCGGGAAGACCTGCGAGCTGTAGTTGAAGATCGTCAGCGGCAGTCCGAGAACCTGCACGACGTCGACCTGGGAGCCAAACACGGTCGTGGGCTCGGTGAAGTCCTTCAATGCGGCGAAACCCGGCAACATGACCACGGCCATGATCGCGAACCCGACCCACGGATCGGCGCCCAGCTTTTTCGCGGCGTTGTAGGCAACCATCAGCGGTAGGAACACGAAAACGCCCTGCCAGCACAGGTTGATGAACTGCCAGGTCGGCGACAGTTGGCTGGCCTCACGCGGGTCGGCCCAGTTGGGGATGACGTTGAGCGTGCTCATCAGCGCCATGAAGGTGATGAACAGCGAGGCTCCGAGCAGCGCGCCGAGGATCGGGCGGAAGGAGTCGGAGAGGAACTCGAAGAACCCGTCGAGCCAGGCAAACTTCCCGCGCGGACCCTTGGCGCGGGCCGCGGCCTTGATCGCGGCGGCGTCGTCGCCGCCGGCGCTACCGCCCAGGCCCGGCAGTGCCTTGATCTCGTTGTAGACCGTCTGCACGCCACCGCCGATCACGACCTGATAGCGGTCACCGGCCTGCGGGACGGCTCCCATGACGCCGGGCACAGCCTCCAGATCGGACTGCTGGACCCCGGAGGCATCGTGCAGGGTGAACCGCAACCGGGTGGCGCAGTGCGTGAGACTCTCGATATTCGCCGACCCGCCCAATTTGTCGACGATCTCAGCAGCTGTATTCGAAGACACCGAATGCCTACCCTCCACGAAGCGCCCCGGGCCGGACCGGCCCGAGTGAGCCGATGGTATCGGCGCGGCCCTGATCACCGGAACAGATTGGGATCACCGAAACGATTTGGGATCACCGGAACGATTTGGGATCACCGAAACGGTGTGAAACGCCAATACCGAAGTCAGGGTGCGGTAGGTGGTCGGGATCCGCCGGTGCGCAGCCGTTCCGGCTGGGGTGACCACACCGTCTCAGGGCTTTGGGAGTCCACCCGGGCGCAGTAGGCGGGAGCACCGTTGCCGTCGACTGCCGCCGCGCCGAGCACCGCGCAGTCCGCGCCGACGACCACCACGGGCAGTTCCATCCGGGCCGACACCGCCGGCGGCGGGGGCGTCGTCGGGATCGAGGCTGTGCCGGTGTCGCGGCGCCCGGCCAACAACGCGAGTGCGACGCCGAGGGCCGAGATGACGAGTACCGCAGCCAGTGCCGCAGCGATCCAGCGTCTCCTGCCGGGAGCGGCCTCGGGCTTGCGATGCCGTGCCGCCATGCCGGCCGCCGAACCCAAAGCAGCTGAACCCAAAGCCGTCGAACCCAAAGCCGTTGGGCCCAGAGCGTCCCGCATCGCCGTCGCGAAATCTCCGCACTGGTCGAAGCGATCGGACGGATCTTTGGCCAACGCCCTGGCGAACACCGGTCCGAGTCGGGTGAGGTCGGGGTGGCCGGTGCCGATCGGTGGCGGCTGTGCACTCAGATGGTTACCGATGACGACGGCCGGGTTGCTGTTCGCGAACGGCGCCGCACCGGTGAGCAGATGGTAGGCGGTGGAGGCGAGGGAATACTGGTCAGCGCGACCGTCGATCTGTTCGCCTTTGAGTTGTTCGGGGGCCGCGTAGTTCACCGTGCCGACCGTCATGTCGGCGCCGGTGAGATCACTGGATTGGCCGATCCATCGAGCAACGCCGAAGTCGGTCAACATGACTCGTTCGTCGCCGGACTCCGACACGCCGAGGAGGATGTTCGCCGGCTTGATGTCTCGGTGCAGCAGCCCACGACTGTGGGCGTAGTCGAGGGCATCGGCAATATCGGTGACGATGTGCGCCACTTCGGCGGGCGGAATCCCGTTCGGATATTTGTCGATTAGCAGCCGGGAGGCATCGGTGCCATCGACGAATTCCATGGCGATCCACAGTTGGCCTTCGAGGTCGCCGCGGTCGTAGATGGTGACGATGTTCGGGTGGCGCAGCATCGCCACCATCTCGGCTTCCCGATTGAATCGCTGTCGATACTCCTCATCGTGGCTGACCCCGGTGCCGAGCACCTTGAGCGCATCGTGGCGGGGCAGGCGCGGATGCTGCGCCAGATAAACCTCGCCCATTCCTCCGGTGCCGAGGACCCGACCGATGGTGTAGTCGGCGAAGATTTGACCGTCCGCTAACGGCATCTGCGAAGCCTAAACTCCCGGCCGTTCACCCCGGAACATTAGCCTTCAGCGTCGCAAGGGCCCCGACGCTGAGCCGGGCCAGTTCGGCGGCCTCATCGTGATCGAGTGCGGCGGCGAAGAGCTCAGTCATCCGGCGGTTGGTTGACTCCTCCACCTCGGCGTAACGCTCCGCCTTGTCCGCCCCGTCAGCGAAGGGTTCGGCAAAGCCGAACATCATCGTGTAGTCGCGGCCGCCGTGGAGCATGTGCGCTTCGACCGGGGTGATGCCCGACAGCGACAGCGCCTTGAAATGGACATCGCCGCGCAACTCGCGCAATACAAACATCACCTGCAGTGCCCGGGCCGCGTCGTCACCGGCCAACGGCATGTTCCGATAGCCGGCGAACATCGGCAGTCCCAGCGGAGACGTCGTGGCAATGATCTTCTCGCCGAGTTGCGCGATGCGCGCAGGCCCTTCGGCTCCGGTCAGGTACTTGCGGCCGAAGTCGGCCACCTGATCCCAGTACACCTTCGCCGCACCGGCCGCGCCACGTACCGCGACACCCTCCTCCCAGCAGGCGCTGACGAAGTTCGGC
>CAIWCQ010000518.1 GCA_903911165.1 uncultured Actinomycetes bacterium
CCGATTCCTCCCGCGCGCCGCCATGGCGCGCTTCGCGGGGGCGCGGGTGCGAGCGGACTGACTAACCGCTAACTTCTCCGGTCCGAAACCGAGGCACCCGGCGTGAATCGGGATCACCGCATCGGCGTATCCCGCGGGGCTCCCATCGATCCCAGTTTGACCAACGGAATCCCCAGAGCGATGGCGAACGGCACGTTGAACAACGCGTGCCCGGGAAATCCCAGAACGATTGACATCCCGGTGTCGAGAACGAACCACAGCACCAGCGACCGGATCAGCACGCGCAGCGCCCAGGTGGATCCGTCGCTGAGCGGTCCTCGGACGATCTGGATCATCATCACAGACCATCCCGCCATGACCGCGCCAAGAACCATGAACGGGAGCTTCAAGTAATCGCCGACGAGTTCGGTGTCGGCCGACTCCGGCGGCCCGAATCCGAGCACCGTGAACAGTTGCCCCGCAATCGATCCGGCGAACACCAGCACCAGTGAGTACGCTAGCAGCAACACCAGGACGACCTGTAGCCAGGTGATCCAGACCGTTGGCGACTTCACGGTTCGCACGTTACGGCCAGTGGCGTCATGTCGGAAGTCCGGCGTACCGTTGGAGCCAGCGAAACAGCCGCGGGGAGTTGCCATGCCGTATATCGAGATGCCAGACGCGCCGGGAATCATGGCGCCGATGTTGTTCCGGCCGCAGACGGCCAAGCCGCTCTTCGAACTCGCCGAAGTCCTGCTTCGCGGGGAGAGCACCCTGAGCCGCGGCGAGCGTGAAATCATCGCCGCCTACGTCTCGAAGCTCAACCAGTGCACGTTCTGCGCGAACTCCCACGCGACCTTCGCGGCGCTGCAACTCGATGACGGCTTCGACGTCGTCGATGCGGTCATGGCCGATCCCGATACCGCGCCGGTCAGCCTCAAATTGCGGGCCCTGCTCGACATCGCCGCGTTGGTCGCCCAGTCCGGATTGGCTGTCACCGATCAGGTGGTCGGCGCCGCGAAGGCCCACGGAGCCACCGATGTCGAGATCCACGACACGGTGCTGATCGCCGCGGCCTTCTGCATGTACAACCGCTACGTCGACGGCCTCGGTGCGCCCACTCCACCCGACCGAGCCGATTACGCCGACGTGGGCCGGTTGATCGTCGGCCTCGGCTACGTCGCGGCGATTCCGCCCGTCCCGGAGGCGCAATCCGATGAAAGTAGGTCGGACCCACCTACGAGGTGAGCACGATCAGGTACTGCCCGCCGCCGGCTTGGATTCGCGATTCGACGTCGAGGCTTGGTGCCAGTCGACGACGACGGGCCCACCGCGCAGGAGGCGCGGGCGGCAGCCGAGATGAGCTGGCAGTGACCGCCGTCTGTACTTGCTGATCAGCCGCAAGGCCCGGGAACTGTCCCCGTACGTGCTGGCCATCATCCCGGCGACCTACCTGCTCGGCATGATCGGCATCGGGGTGGCGGGCGTGCAGGCGCAGGCGGACTTCCCCGGAAAGTACTTCATGATGGTCTACTTCGCGGTGTGCCTGGTGACGGTCGCGGTGTTCCTGGTGCAGCGGCGGGCGGACCGGAAAGCACGCTGACCGGTGACGGGACTTTCGCACCGGCCCGCGGCCTTTCGGTCGCTGAGTCAGCTCACTCCCGGCGCGGCTGTCGGCATCCCGAGGGCGACGGCCGCCTCGGCTAACCGGCTGTCGTAGGTGACGAGAGCGGCCAGGGTTGCGATGGATGCCGCCACGCTCGCGGTCGCGAGGTGGATCGCGTCGAGCGAGCGCAAATAGGGATCCTGGTAGGCCGCCGCTGTGGTGCGCACAACATCGTCGATCTCGAACAGGTCAAGCCTGGCCAGCACGGCGGGAATCGCTGCCAACCGGTCGAGTTGCCCAGTTCGGATCACGGCTCTCGGTAACTCGACTTCAGCCAAAGTCGATGTGACCCAGGGCATCTCGATGCGTTGATCGAGCCAATCCGCCAAATC
>CAIWCQ010000519.1 GCA_903911165.1 uncultured Actinomycetes bacterium
CCCATCTTCGACATCACCTTCAACACGCCCTTACCGGCCGCCTTGATGTAGTTCTGCAGCGCCTTCTCGCGGTCGAGGTCCTCAGAACCACCCAGGACGCCACGGTCGATCATGTCGCTGATCGACTCGAATGCCATGTAGGGGTTGATCGCGGCCGCACCGAAGGCGATCAGCATCGCCATGTGGTGCACCTCCCGGACGTCGCCGGCCTCGACGACCAGGCCCACCTGAGTCCGGGTGCGCTCCCGAACCAGATGGTGATGCACCGCGGCGACGGCGAGCAGGGTCGGGATCGGTGCGGTGGTCTCGTTGGACTCGCGATCCGAGAGGATCAGGATCCGTGCCCCCTCGGCGATGGCTGTCGATGCCGCGGTTCGGATCTCATCGAGAGCGCGGCGCAGGCCCTCCCCGCCCTCGGCCACCGGGTACAGGCAGCGGATCACCGCAGCGCGCATTCCGTGCTTGTTGCCGTGCACCTCGTCTTCGGGGTTGAGGTTGACCAGTTTGGCTAATTCGTGGTTACGCAGGATCGGGTGTGGCAGCAGGATCTGGTGGCACGACTCCGGGGTGGGATGCAGCAGGTTGCCCTCGGGCCCGACGGTGGCCTGCAGGCTGGTCACCACCTCTTCGCGGATAGCGTCCAGCGGCGGGTTGGTCACCTGGGCGAACAACTGCTGGAAATAGTCGAACAACATCCGAGGCCGCGTCGATAGGACCGCGATCGGCGTGTCGGTGCCCATGGAGCCCAACGACTCCGCACCGGTTCGTGCCATCGGCGCGACCAACATGTTGAGTTCCTCATAGGTGTATCCGAAAGCTTGCTGCCGCAACACAACCCGGTGATGCGGCATCCGGATATAGGGGCCCTGCGGCAGGTCGTCGAGATGGAACTGCTCGGACTCAAGCCACTCCCGATACGGATGTTCAGCGGCCAGTTCAGCCTTGATCTCCTCATCGGCGATGATGCGGCCGCGGGCGGTGTCCACCAGGAACATTCGGCCCGGTTGCAGGCGCAGGCGCTGAACCACGGTGGCCGGGTCGAGGTCGAGCACGCCGGACTCCGAGGCCATCACCACCAGGCCGTCCTGCGTCACCCAGATGCGCGAGGGACGCAGTCCATTGCGGTCGAGCACCGCGCCCACGACGGTACCGTCGGAGAAACACACCGAGGCCGGCCCGTCCCACGGCTCCATCAGCGCGGAGTGGTAGGCGTAAAACGCTCGCCGTGCGGCGTCCATAGTCGCGTTGCGCTCCCAGGCCTCGGGGATCATCATCAGCACCGCGTGCGGCAGGCTGCGGCCGCCGAGATGCAGCAGTTCGAGAACCTCGTCGAAGCGCGCGCTGTCTGAGGCGCCCGGGGTGCAGACCGGGAAGATCTTTTCGACGTCGGTACCGAAGATGTCGGTGTCGATCAGTGCCTCGCGGGCACGCATCCAGTTCTCGTTGCCGGTGACGGTGTTGATCTCGCCGTTGTGGGCGATACGTCGGAACGGGTGCGCCAGCGGCCACGACGGGAAGGTGTTGGTGGAGAAGCGCGAGTGCACGATGCCCAGCGCGCTGGTGAGCCGTTCGTCCTGCAGATCAAGATAGAACGCTTTCAACTGAGGGGTGGTCAGCATGCCCTTGTAGACGAAGGTCCTCCCCGAGAGGCTCGGGAAGTAGACGGTCTCGCGGCCCGGACCGTCCTGACCGGGGCCTTTGGTGCCCAGTTCGTGTTCGGCCCGCTTGCGCACCACATACGCCCGACGCTCCAGATCCATTCCGGAGGCGCCGCCGATGAACGGCTGCCGGAAGGTGGGCATGGCGTCGCGGGCGAGAGCACCCAGCGAAGAGTCATCGGTGGGCACGTCGCGCCAGCCGAGCAGACTCAGCCCCTCGGAGGTGACAATTCCCTCGAAGGCGGCGCAGGCGGCCGCGGCGTCACGGGCGGACTGCGGCAGGAATGCGATGCCGGTGGCGTAGGAACCCTCGGCGGGCAACTCGAAGTCGACCACCGCCCGAAAGAACTCATCGGGGATGCCGATCATGATGCCGGCCCCGTCGCCGCTATTGGGCTCGGCTCCGGCGGCGCCGCGATGCTCGAGGTTCAGCAGTGCGGTGATCGCGTGATCGACGATGTCCCGGCTACGCCGGCCGTGGATGTCCACGACCATGGCCACGCCGCACGCATCATGTTCGTACGCGGGGTTGTAGAGCCCGACACTGCTGGGCATACGCACCTGACCCTTCACAACATCTCGATCTCGCACGGCACCTCAACGACGGCGTCGCGCCCCGCCGGGGATCCTCCGTGCGTCGGTGAACGGCGGCCCTTCTGTGGTCTACAACAGGTAGGAGAAACGATAGGCAAGCAGGGCCGAAGATGCCAAATTAGGTGAACCTAATCACGGCGGGGTTACTCGGCCGGTACGGGTATTCGGCATGATTTGGCCCATGCATGCACCCGGAATGGCTCGCCGGTTGGCGGCCGAGTTGATCGGTACCTTCTGGCTGGTGTTCGCCGGTTGCGGGGCTGCGGTGTTCGCCGCGGACCCCGCGGGCGACTTCTCAGCCGGCATCGGCTACACCGGCGTCGCCCTTGCCTTTGGCCTGGCCGCGATGGCCGGGGTCTACGCGCTCGGCGCCGTCTCCGGTGGGCACTTCAACCCCGCCGTTACGTTCGGGGCCGCTATTGCGGGCCATCTGGAGTGGTCGTCGGTGTTCAAATACTGGCTGGCCCAGACCACCGGGGCGGTCCTGGGCGGCGGCGTGATCGTCCTCATCGGTCACGGCCGGCCGAACTGGACCCCGGTCGGAAACATGGCCGCCAACGGCTACGGCTCGAATTCGCCCTTCTACTATTCGTTGACCTCCGTGCTGGTCGCTGAGATCGTTTTGGCGTTCATCTTCCTCCTGGTGTTCCTGCGCGTCACCGATCACCAACGGCTCACCGGCTTCGCCGCGTTAACCATCGGCCTGACCTACACCGTGATCCACCTGATCGCGATCCCAATCTCCAACGCCTCGGTCAATCCGGCGCGCTCGACCGGCGTCGCGTTCTTCAATAGCGCTGGTGCACCTGGCCAACTCTGGGTGTTCTGGCTGGCACCACTGGTAGGTGCCGCGCTCGCCGGGTGGTCCTATCGGGCGCTGTTCAGCCGCAGGGACGTTCCGGCAGAGGTCACAGCCGACTAATCCGCTGGACCGGCAGTCGGGGGCCGCGGCGGGGTTCGTAGGCCAGACCACTGACTTCGAGCAGACGCACCACCCGGTAGCGGTGCGGACGCATGGGTTCGAGCAGCTCTACCATGGCAGCATCGTCGATGGGCCTCCCGATCAGCGTCCAACCGATCATCTTCGACACGTGGTAGTCGCCGACCGATAGCGCGTCGGCATCGCCGAACGCACGCTGAGCGGTCTCGGCGGCCGTCCACACCCCAACCCCGGGCAGGGACGTCAGTGCTTCGCGGGCTTCGGCCGGCGGCCGCGCGGCGAGGCGTTCCAGAGACACAGCGCGCCGGGCGCAACCGACGAGGGTGCGGGCGCGGCCGGGGTCGACGTTGGCGCGATGGAATTCCCAGGACGGGATGGCGCACCACTGCTGCGCCGACGGCGGCACCCGCATGATCGCGGGCGCAGGACCGGGTGCGGGTGTGCCGAACTTGGTGACGAGCAGTCGCCAGGACCGGAAGGCATCGGCGCCCGGGACGCGTTGCTCGATTACGGCCGGGATGAGTGCCTCCAACACCCGCGAAGTGCGCCCGATACGAAGATGCGGCACCCGGGCAGTGGCGGCGGCGACGGTCGGGTGGTTCGGCTGGAAGTCCGTGGCGTCGTCGTCGATACCGAGCAGTGCGGGTAGGGCATCAATGAACTGTTCGGCACCCGCGCCCCACGCCTGACATCGCACGGCGTCCGTTGCGGTTCGGCTGATGCGTGCGGTCACCGGCCCGCTGGGCAGCAGGCTGGTGCGCCAGATAGCACCGTCAGCCTCGATCTGGAAGCACGGGTCCTTGGGGCCCCTGCGCTGCGGGGCCAGCGTATGGCCGGGACTGACCGGTCCCGGGAATCTGAGCGTGCGCTCTGACGCTTGCTGGCTCGGCACCGCGAAACGCCTAGGGGCGCCCGGTGATTCGATCCGCGATCGCGGCAATCGGGGAGGTGTTCGCCCGGCCGCCGGCCTCATGGCGGTCGGCCAGTTTGTAGGCCGAGTACAGGCCCTGCACACCGAGCCAGCGCAGGGGTTCGGGTTCCCAAGTTCTCGAGCGGTGATCCACCCACGGCGACTCCGTCAGCGCGGTGGACCGCTTGAGCACCAGATCGGCCAGGGTTCGGCCGGCCAGATTAGTGGCCGCCACACCGTGGCCGACGTAGCCGCCGGCCTCACCGAGTCCGGTGGCCAGGTCAAACGCAACCCCGGCGGTCCAGTCTCGCGGCACGGCGAGTACACCGCACCAACCGTGCGCGATCGGCACACCCCGCGTCTGCGGCAGTACGGTGTTGAGCACCCCGGTGAGGTAGTCGATGGTGTGCTGGCCGACGGCACCGTCGTGGTCGATCCGCGAGGCGTAGCGGTAGGGCACCGCGCGTCCACCGATGGCGATGCGGTCATCGGCGGTGCGCTGGGCGTAGAAGAAGCCGTGTGCCAAATCTCCGAGGGTCTCCCGGCCCTGCCAGCCAACTGTGCGCCAGAGGCTTTCCGCCATCGGATCGGTGGCGATCATGGCGCTGTTCATCGGCAGCCAGCGTCGCCGCAGCCCGCGCATGCGCGCGGTGAACCCCTCGGTGGCGCGCAGCACGATCGGAGCGCGCACCACTCCCAGTGGTGTCTCGGCGCGCCCGGACCTGATCGTGGTCACCGGGGTCTGTTCGTAGATCGTCACACCCAACCGTTCCACCACGTCGGCGAAGCCACGCGCGAGCTTCGCCGGCTGTATCCGTGCGCAGTGCGGGTTGAACGAACCCAACATCAGGTGATCAACCCGAATACGTTGGGCCGCTTCGGATCCCGAGAGGATCTCTGCGTCGTCGACTCCCCAGTGGCGATCCTCATCGAACTCGGCGCGCAACCGCACGGCCTGCGCGGCGGTTCGGGCGACTTCAAGGTTGCCGCCCTTGACAATGTCGGCGTCGATACCTTCCCGGCGGGTCACGTCGATCACCTCGTCGACGGTCTCGTTGAGCATCCGCTGCCAGGTAATGACGCTGTCGCGGCCGTGTCGCTTGGCCAGCAGATCTCGACTTCCGGGTGCCAGGCCCGCCAGCCAGCCTCCGTTGCGGCCGGAGGCGCCGAACCCGGCGAAGCGCGCCTCGAGAACCGTGATCCGTAGGGATGGGTCGGCCTGCTTGAGGTAGTAGGCGGTCCACAGCCCGGTGTAGCCGGCCCCAACGATGCAGACGTCGGCTTCGCGATCTCCGGGCAGGGCGGGTCGCGGGTCGGGTAACTCGGCGAACCAGTGCGAGACGTGGCCGTTCTTTGCCATCTGCTCAGTCTCGCTGAGCGGCCTTGGCGGCGCGCAGCGAGGTCCAGAACTGCGCGGCCGCGGCAATGGAGTGCTCGACCGGCGTTGGCTGCCAGCCGAGTTCATGCACGGCCTTGGTGTGATCGACCGGCGCCTCGGCGCGCATCAGCCGAACCGCATTGAGAGTAAGTCGCTCATCTTTCCCGCGCAGCCGGGCCTTAGCAGTGCCGAGGGCTCCCATCGCGTAGGTCACCGGCAACGGGATGGTCCTCGTCGGACCGGGCACCCCGGCGGCGTCGGCGGCGATCCGCACCACCTCGGCATTACTGATCATTTTCTCCGAGATCAGGTAGCGCTCACCTACCCGACCGCGTTCGGCGGCGAGGATCATCGCAGCGGCGGCGTCATCGACACCGACGGCCTCAAGTTCGATACTGCCCAGCACGAAGGGCAGCTTGCCGAAGGCCGCGCCGGCGATGATGGCACCGTGTGGGGTGCGCCCCCAATCACCGGGGCCGTAGGTGGTGGACACGCACATCGCGACGGCGGGCAGGATGGAGCCGAGCACCATGCGTTCGGCCTGTACTCGCGTACGCACGTAGGGGGTAAGTCTGGTTTCGTCGGTGATGACATCGGACTCACTGGCTACACGGCCGCGGCGGCGGTCGACGGTAGCGTAGGTGCTGGTGAAGATAAAGCGCCGCAACGGGTTCCGGCGGTGCACGGCCTCGGCGACGTCGAGGACATTGCGGGTGCCGTCGACGTTGGTGCGATACAGCGGAGCCGGGTCGCTCAGATAACCGCGGGTGTCGACGACACAGTAGTAGACATCTTCGCAACCCGTCATGGCCTCGGCCACGGTGTCGTTGTCCCAGATATCGCCGACGAAGCGCTGGGTGTTGAGATCGTCGATACCGATGGTGTTGGCGCCCTCGCGCACCATCGCCCGCACATCGTGGCCAGCCGCCACCAGTTGGCGGGTGACGTGCGAACCCAGGAAACCGTTGGCGCCGATGACGAGTTTCGGTCCGCTCACCGGGCGACGCCGTTCTTGCGCATCCACGCGGCGGCGGCATCGTCGAGGGTGCCGAGTTCTTGCGCCTTCTTGCACCACTTCATGCCAGCCGCGAGGAATCTCAACGGGTTGTAGATGTCCTCCTGACGGCTCCACAGCCCGTCACCGGCGTAAGTGATGATCGAGATATTGGTAGCGCTGACGATGGTGCCGTCGCCCGGGTCGCGCATCGGGTTGTCCAGTTCGCAGATCACCCGGGACGTGTCTTCGTCGATGACGTGCCACAGCGACGGGAAGGCCGTCATGTGGCTGCCGGGGAAGGCGGTCATGGTGCGGTAGATCCACTCGCGAA
>CAIWCQ010000520.1 GCA_903911165.1 uncultured Actinomycetes bacterium
CATCTGGGCGGCCCGCGCGATCAGCATGATGTTCTTCCGCGAGGTCGCGACGATCGGCGGTGTCCGGCAGGACCCGCTGCGGTGGCATCCTGACGGACTTGCCATCGACGTGATGATTCCGAATCACGACACCCCGGAGGGCATCGAGTTAGGCAATCAGATCGCCGGATACGCCCTGGCCAACGCCAAGCGGTGGGGGGTATTGCACGTGATCTGGCGACAGGGGTTCTACCCGGGCATCGGGGCCCCGAGTTGGATGGCGAACTACGGCAACGAAACCGCCAACCACTTCGACCACGTTCATATCGCCACCGATGGTGGCGGGTATCCGACCGGAGGCGAGAAGTACTTCCTCGGGTCGATGACCCGCGAGTAGTCGAAGACCCCGCGCCGTCAGGCGCTCCGGCGCTCCCGCGCCGTCAGGCGCTTCTACGCCCCCGCGCCGTCAGGCGCTTCTACGCCTCAGCTCGCCCTTGAGTAACAACTCGCGCTCGGTCTCGCTCAAACCACCCCAGATGCCGTAGGGCTCGCCGACCCTGAGCGCATGAATCCGGCACTGGGTGATCACCGGGCACTGGCGGCACATCTGCTTGGCCCGCATCTCGCGCTGAGCACGTGCGCGGCCGCGCTCACCGTCGGGGTGGAAAAAGACCGAGGAATCGACACCTCGGCACAGACCTTCGATTTGCCAGTCCCACACGTCAGCGTTCGGTCCCGGTAGCTGCTGCATCTGTTGCATTCGAGTTCCCCTCTCCGCGTGCACGATTCGCACCGAATCTTTGATTGGCTCCGAGCTCTGTCGCCGATGACCGCTCGTTGGGGCAACGCTATGGGGGACTGCGGAGGCTCGTCAACAACCCCGATCTGCGTGTGATCGCCGAAGTTAACACTCCGTTCACCTTCGCTTATCGATGGTCGGTCAACCGGGCCGAAACATTCCGACAATGCCGCCGAGTTGATCTGGCTGTAACCCGGCCAGCACAAACTCTTAACCAAGGTTGATAACGTCGCGATCCGATGACATCGACCACCCTGGCCGCCGCCGCTTTCGGTGCCGAGCCCGGGCGCTGGCCGTTGCCGGCGGCCCGCGATCCGGAAGAACTACTGCTGCGCGCCGTGGCCGCGGGCGGTCAGGGCCGCTACGGCAGCGCATACGCGGATCTCGCCGAACTGCTTCGTCGGGAACCCCGGGGCCGGTGGAGTTCCTTGGCAATGAGCACCCGGGCGTCTTTTCATCGCCAACTCGGGTGGCACGCGCTCGCCCGCGGCTGGGACGGCCGGGCCCTGGCCATCGCCGGCGCCGACCCCCAGGCCCGGCACGACGCGCTGATCGGGTTGGCGGCCGACGCACTCGGGTTGGGTCGGCTGGCCGCCGCGGCCGCACTGCTCGAGCGTGCCCCGGCGTGCTCCGATGGCGTCGGAGTCCTCCCCGCTCGGCAGCAGATCCGGTTGGCCTGGGTGCGGGCGGAGTTGGCGATGGCGGCCGGGGACGGTGCCGGCGCACTGAACCACGCCCGGCACGGGGTCGACCTGGCCGAGCTTGCCCTGCCTGGACTCCGGCGCCACCGGGTCAAGAGCGACGTCGTGCTTGCGGCGGCGCTGTGCAGTGCCGGCGAACCGGCGCTGTCACGGGAGGTGGCCGACGTCGCGCTGCTCGCCACCCAAACCCACCGCTTGGCGCCGCTGCAGTGGGCGCTGGCCTGCCTGCTGGCCGGCATCGGAAGTGCCGCGCACAGTCCGGCCGAGGTGACCGCGATCCGTGACCGAAGCGCAACCTTTGTCACGCGCCACGGCGGGCGCTGGAACACCCGCTAACGGCCGATCCGCAGTTCCGGCCGATATTGTCAGTAACCGGGCCAGCCTGCCGGAATCCGCCGGTACGTAACGTTGGAGATGCCGTCGCCGATGACCATTCCAGGAGAGCGTCTCGACGCTGCCGTGGCGCAAGCCGTGGCAGGCGATCGGAATGCCCTCCGCGAAGTAGTGGAGATCATCCGCCCGATCGTGGTCCGGTATGTCCGGGCCCGAGTGGGGGCCGCAGAGCGCAGTGGGCTCTCGGCCGACGACGTAGCTCAGGAGGTTTGCTTGGCCGCCATCCAGGCGCTGCCGCGCTACCAGGATCAGGGACGCCCGTTCCTGGCCTTCGTATACGGCATCGCTTCGCACAAGGTCGCCGACGCGCATCGCGCGGCGGGCCGAAACCGTTCCGAGCCCACCGATGTGGTCCCGGAACGGTGGTCGCTGGATTCCGGACCCGAGCAGATGGCACTGCAATCCGACTCCGCGGCGAGGATGACGAAACTTCTCGCCGTGCTACCGGAGAAGCAGCGCGAGATCCTGACGCTGCGGATCGTGGTGGGTATGTCCGCCGAGGAGACCGCCGAGGCCGTCGGCAGCACGCCGGGCGCCGTACGCGTGGCCCAGCATCGCGCCCTGGCGCGGCTGAAATCCGAGATCGCCGGATCGGGATACGACGTGTCGGGGGATCACCATGTCTGATATCCGCGGGCACGGGCGAACCGGGAGCGGCGACGAGCCGTCGCTGGATGCCATCCGCCGCAGCGATGGTTTCATCGACGCCCTGGCCTCAGGGCGTCCGGCCGCACCGCAGGATGCCGCAGACGCCGAATTGGCAGCCCTTCTCGGTGGGTGGCGCGACGAGTTGCGCTCTCCGCCGTCGACGGGCCTGATCTCTGAATCCGACGCGGTCGCCGCGCTGAACGCCGGCCTGGCCAGGAATCCGGTCAGTGCGCCGCGGGAGAAGCGAACTGCCACACCCACGCGCCCCCGTCGTGGGCTCAGTGTCGTCGGTGCGGCCGCGGCCGCTGTGCTGTGCATTGGCGGCTTCGGTGCGGTGGTGGCTGGTGCCGGACCCGGCGATGCCCTGTACGGCTTGCGCTCGATGCTCTTCGGGGCGCCTAAGCAGGTGCGCGACGATCAGGTC
>CAIWCQ010000521.1 GCA_903911165.1 uncultured Actinomycetes bacterium
CCCTCGATCGAGAAGGGCAACAGCGAGGCCCATGCGATCGGCCTGGGCCAGATGAACATGCACGGCTATCTGGCCCGCGAGCACATCTTCTACGGCTCCGAAGAGGGCATCGACTTCACCAACATCTACTTCTACACCGTGCTGTACCACGCGCTTCGGGCGTCGAACAAGATCGCCATCGAACGGGGTTCGGCGTTCAAGGGCTTCGAGAAGTCCACGTACGCCAGCGGTGAGTTCTTCGACAAGTACACCGATGGTGTGTGGGAGCCGGCGACCGACAAGGTGCGTCAACTGTTCGCCGATGCCGGCATTCGCATTCCGGCACAGGAAGATTGGGTCCGGCTCAAGGAGTCCGTCCAGAAAAACGGTATCTACAACCAGAACCTTCAGGCGGTGCCGCCCACCGGCTCGATCTCCTATATCAACCACTCGACCAGCTCGATCCACCCGGTGGCGAGCAAGGTCGAGATCCGCAAGGAAGGCAAGATCGGCCGCGTCTACTACCCGGCGCCGTACATGACGAACGACAACCTGGAGTACTACCAGGATGCCTACGAGATCGGCTACGAGAAGATCATCGACACCTACGCCGCGGCCACCCAGCATGTGGATCAGGGGTTGAGCCTGACGCTGTTCTTCAAGGACACCATCGATACCCGCGAGGTCAACAAGGCGCAGATCTACGCCTGGCGCAAGGGCATCAAGACGCTGTACTACATCCGGCTACGTCAGTTGGCGCTTGAAGGTACCGAAGTCGAGGGCTGCGTCTCCTGTATGTTGTGAGGCTCTGTCGGCAACCTTGTTGAGCTGGGAAATCGGCTTCTGAACAGCACAATCCGCTCAGGGCATGGCGAACTAGTTTTGTGCAATCTGCTCGCCACGTGGTCCCCCGAGGGCCGTGTGTCGGTCTAGGGCCGGGTGGTCAGTGACGGGGTGCGTCGCCTTGGCGCTCAGCGCCTTCGGTTGCCGCGCAATCTGATTCAATCGTCCCGATTATGCCCTTCATCCCCGAGGAGCCGTGAATTGTCCGCTATCGAAATCAAGCACGTGCGTCCCCGCGTCGAGGAACTCCTGTCGCGCTACGAAAGCGCGATCGGTGCGGACTTCCCCGGGTACCGCAACCATGTGTATCGCACCATCACCTACGCCATGCACTTCCTGGGCGGCGCCACCGAGGATGAGCAACTCGTGGAGACCGCAATGGTCTACCACGACATCGGGCTGTGGACCGATCATGAGTTGGCCTACCTGGAACCGTCGGAAGCCGTAGCCCTTGCCGACAACGAGAAATTCGGCTGGGGTCTGGACCCGGAGGCGCTGCGCGGAGCCATCCACTGGCACCACAAGGTGCTTCCCTATCGCGGGCCACACGAGAGGATCATCGAGGCATGCCGGAAGGCAGACTGGATCGATGCCTCCAAAGGCCTGGTGCGCAAGGGCATGAGCCGGACCACCATCAAGGCCGTCGGGGCGTCCTTCCCTAATCGGGGGTTCCACGCCACCCTGCTGCGTCTGGCGAAGGATTACGGCGGATCAACGCTCGTGGGCGGCTGGAAGGTCACGCGCGGCATCGTGAAATTGTGAGCCGCGCCGTTCAGTGCGGGGCCGGTTGGCGTTGTGGTCGCATGCCTGTTTAGTGAGATGAATTCGCAGCTGCGTCACGGCCGGGTGATCAACGCGACCAAGGCAGTCGCGCCGGCGGTGCGATCTCACCGGCCACATTGGACCTTGCGGGGCGAGGACTACGCTGACCAAGTGGTCGACGAGGCGGGCGGCGCGCCCTGGTCGAACTTCCGTTTTGTCCAAGACGTCGTTCCGTCACCAGGCGAGGGCAACCGGATCCATCTGCACAACCTGGCTATCGCCGAGTTACTGTTTGACGCCCGCAACGCCTACATCACCGAAGCCGTCGGCTTGACATGGCAACAACTGTTCGACACCGGATGCAGCCTGATCATCCGCCGCCTCGAAATCGATTACGAACGCGAGGTACTCGCCGGCATCCCCCTGAAGGTGGGGGTGCGGGCGATCACGCGGTCGCGCCGGAGCGTGACCTTCGACGAGGTCGTCTGGAGGGTGGACCTTGCCCTGCCGATCGCCGTCGCGGGGTCGGTGCACGTGGTGGTGCGCTTCGATACCCCGGGGGCTATCGAACTACCCGACGACGTGGTGAATAAGTTCGAGTCCTACGAAGGTCACCCGTTGGTTGGGATGCCGTGAGGTCCGGTCGAGACATCATCCGACGGAGATCACGCAGTGCCGGTCGGTCGGGCGCGCATCCCGACTAACCATGGCTATGCATGTTTAGTGAGACAAATTCCGTGGACGGCGTGGACGCCACTGTTGGCGCCGTTTCCCGGACAAAAATCGGACAAGGTCGCTAGCAGCCGGTACCATCTGGTTGGCGTGTAAAAGTTTCCCTAGTCGGAGTGGGTTGACGTGGCGGAAAAGATAGCCCGGATCGGGGCGACGGCGTTCGCATTGGGGCTGCTACTGGCCGGTCCTCAAGCGGCCGGGCTGGCCGCCGCGGATCGGGGCGATGTCGGCAATTCCGCCTCGGCCTCGGACGACACTCGCGGGTCGACGTCCGACGACACGGCTTCCGATGACGAGCCCGGCCGGACCCTGAAGCCCAGGGCTGCGACGGACCCGGCCACCGAGGACGAGCCGGACGCGGAGATGTCGGTCGGCGAAAGAGACGTGGAGATCTCGATCGGCGAGTCGCCCCCGGAGATCTCGATCAACGAGCCGCAAATCAAGATCCACATCGACCCGTACGGGGAAGATCCGGTCGGTGAAGCCTTGCCGTCATTGCCCGAGGAACCGGCGGTACCGCCTGTTGAGGACACCGGCGAGAGCATCCCGGTAGACACGGAGTCGCCGGCAGAAGAGTCGCCGGCAGAAGAGTCGCCGGCAGAAGAGTCGCCGACCGAGGAGTCGCCGACCGAGGAGTCGCCGACCGAGGAGTCGCCGACCGAGGAGTCGCCGACCGAGGAGTCGCCGGCAGAAGAGTCGGTGCCCGAGCCGCCTGCCGAGGAGTCAACCGAGGACGTTGATTCACCTGACGGAGACGAGCAGTCAATCCTCGATCTCTGGGCTTGGCCAGCAACTGGCGGGCCGGACCCGCTGCCCTGGTGGCGGACGACGACCTCCGGTGAGGACGGCGCGGGCACCCCCGACGGCCCCACGTCGGAGGAGCTGTGCGGGGAATGCGAAGTGCGCGACGTGGTGTGGATGTACGACGGGCCCCGCGACGATGACCTGGTGGTGCTGCCGGTGGCAGTCCCTGGTTCAGGCGAGGAGCAGCAGACGGCGGTACCGCTAGTGGGCGCGGGGAGCGGTCCTGCCGAACAGTTCATCGCAACCCTGAAGGTGAAGGTCGTGGAGGCGCTCGATGTCGCCCTGAACTGGCTCTCCGGCCTGCCCACCACCCAGTTCACCGAGTTCCTCTCCGGGGTGCTGCTGCTGGTGCGTCGCACCCTGCTGCCCGAGGTCTGCCAGGGCACCGGCTGTCCCGGTGCCTCCTCCGAACCCGCGCGCGAGTCAACCGACGGTCTGATCGGTCTCACCGAAGCGACGGCCGTGGATGAAGCCGAGTCCGGGGGCTGGGTCGTGCGCGTCGTGGCCCGAGACGGCGAGTACTACCCAGTCACGAAGGACTACTTGCTCTCGCGCGTCAATCTCATCGTGGACGGCGGGATCGTGACGTCCGTCTCGGTGGGATGATCCCGGGAAATCGCTGACTGCCGCTGGCGGGTGAGTTCGAGCGCCTGGTCTCCGGACTTGAGACAGTCCGGCCTCACTGCGTCATGTGACGATCGGTGACCGTATAGGTCAGCTCAGAGCCCGGCGTCGCGTTGAGAAAGGGTCGAAATCGCCGACCAATCCAGGTCCCCGCCGCCGTTGGCCAGCAGCGTCAGGAACCTGTCGCGCAGAAGGCTGGCGATGGGTAGCGGAACCTGAAGTTCTTCGGCAGCAGCCAAAACAAGGCGGATGTCCTTGATCCCCAGTCGCGCCGCGAAACCAGCCGGCTCGAACTCCTCGCGGGCAATCAGACCGCCGTAGGTCTCATAGGCGGGCGCGCTGAACAGGGTGGAGGTGATGATGTCGATATAGTCCCGCCGGTCTACCCCGGCCTTGGAGACGAGGGCGACCGCTTCGCCGAGGGATTCAATGACGTTGGCCAACAAGAAGTTGGCGCTCAGCTTCACCACATTGCCCACCGCCGCGGCGTCGGAGACCCGAAAGGTCCGCTGCCCCAGCGCATCCAGTATCGGCATCAACGGGTCGACGACGTCGGTGGGGCCGGCGGCGAGAACGAAGAGCTTGCCGGCGGCAGCGGCCTCCGGACGGCCCAGCACGGTTGCGGTCATGAACTGCTGCCCGGCCGCGCCGTGCGCCGCCGTCAGCCGCTTCGACAGCGCGGCGCTGATGGTGCTGGACGATATGTGGGTGGCCCCGTCTCGCAGCGTAGCGAGCACACCGCCCTCGCCGGTGACGACCGCGTCAAGGGCGTCGTCGTTGGCCAGCATCGTGATAACCACATCACCGGCGCAAGCCTGCGCAACGGTGGCGGCGACTGTGGCGCCCCGTGCCGCGAGGGCCTCGGCCTTGCCCGGTGACCGGTTGTAGACCGTGACGCCGAATCCAGCCCCGAGCAGCCGGGCCGCCATGGCCGAACCCATGTTGCCCAGACCGATGAATCCCACCGCCGGCGTGCTCATCGGCGTCGTTTCGGAATGTTCAGCCTCACGTCCCTCACCTCTTCCTCATCGCCGGACCGCACCCGTAGACGTGTGGCGCCAACTTAGCCGATCAGCTGGGGCGGGCCGGCTCACTTCGCCGAACCTGGACCAGCGGGAGGAGGCACATACGGGGCACGAAATTGCCGCCAAGCCGATACGAAAGTCTCTCAGCGGCAGGGATATCTGCTGTGTTGGCTGCGTCTCATGCGTGTTGTGAGGGTTCTGCAGTACCCGGCCGCGGCGAGCCGCTAATCGTCCGACACGGTCACGCCGCGCCAAAAGGCGACGTAGCCGGCGATGTCCTTAGCAGCCGGCTTCGGTTGGGGGTACGTCCAGGCGGCATCGTTATTGGTCGCGCCGCCGACGGTGATCGAGAAATAGTCAGCGGTGCCCTTCCACGAGCAGGTGGTGTGGGTCGGGGTTGAGATGAAGTACTCGCGATTGAGCGAATCCGGCGGGAAATAGTGGTTGCCTTCGACCACCACAGTCGCATCGGATTCAGCAAGTACGGCACCACTCCAGATCGCTTTCATGAGCGTCACTCTTCTCCTGGGAACCCACCGCCAATCGTGACGGTACTCGCCGGTGCCGTAATCAGCCCGCGGGGCCGTCACCGACGAGCGGACGTCGGCCGCCCTACCTAACCTCGGCGGCCGGCGGAAACCGATCCGGGCGGACGATCGGGGGGCCGGGCTCCGCCTCGGGGCCCGCAGTGATCGGCGGGTTCTTGATCGGCTTCGGAGGCTGCGGTTTCGGCCCCCACGGGTAGATCGGACCGAGCACGGGGTCAATGTAGAGCGGGGGAATGACCAGCGGCGGCCCCAGCAGTTCCGGGGACTCGATGGGCCTGGGCGGCTTGATTCCGCCGGTTCCCGGAGGAATCACGCTCACCGGACGGGGCCGGGGAACCGGCCGCGGGATCGGCTTGACCACAGGAACAGTCAGCACCGGCTTGGGCTTGACCACAATGGGGCCCGGTGCCTTCGGGCGGGGGATCACCGGCGGGGCGCCGGTGTCTGGATAGCTGATCGCGTTTTGGGCGGTCCGGTCCACATCGTCGGCGGACGCCGAGCCAGTGCCGACCACCGCTGCCGCGCACAGCCCCGTCAGCAAAGCGGCTAGCGCAGGTCGGCAATGGACTGAAAACATGTGGAACTCCTCGTTATGGTCGATCTAGCGTTTGATTGTAGCGTTCAAGCAAACCCCGGTGGGACCTGGGCGCTAACCGGCGAACGTCAGGGCACCCGCAGAGTCACACAGGTGTCGTACACGCCGGGGGCGGGAAGCGGGGGCTATGGTGACGCTGGATCGAATTCATTTATCCGATAGCCAAACGCTGGTTGGAGTCATAGAACCGCATGTCCAAACTGACACCGAAGTACGAAGAATTACAGTCCATTTACGACATTTCCAATGAGTTCTACGAGCTCTTCCTCGGCCCCACCATGGGCTATACCTGTGGCTATTTCGAGCGCGAGGACATGACCGGAGATGAGGCCCAACTCGCCAAGTTCGACCTGGCGCTGGGCAAGCTCGGACTCGAGCCCGGGATGACACTGCTCGACGTCGGCTGCGGTTGGGGCGCGTGCATGCAACGCGCGATCGAGAAGTACGACGTTAACGTTATCGGGCTGACGCTGTCCGGCGAGCAACGCAAGTACGCCATCGCGAAGCTGGCGAAGGTCCCGACCGAGCGCACCGTTGAGGTCCGTTTGCAGGGCTGGGAAGAGTTCGACGAGAAAGTCGATCGGATCGTGTCGATCGGCGCCTTCGAGCACTTCGGGTTTGAGCGGTACGAAGATTTCTTCGCAACGGCTTACGACTCGTTGCCTGCGGACGGGGTGATGCTGCTCCACACCATCACCGCGTTCGACATGCGGCGCGCCAAGGAACTCGGTATTCCCATGACCTTCGAGCTGGCCCGGTTCGCGTTGTTCATCATGACCGAGATCTTCCCCGGCGGACGCCTCCCGTCGGTGGAGAAGGTCGAGGACCATGCCCAGGCGGCGGGATTTACGTTAGCTCGCGTGCAGGAGATTGGACCGCATTACGTGCGGACGTTGCAAGGCTGGGCCAAGGAACTCGAGGCTCACCGTGAAGAAGCGATCGCGGTTCAGTCCCAAGAGGTCTACGACCGCTACGACAAGTACCTCAACGGATGTGTACGACTCTTCAGGGACGGGCAAACCAGCGTTCACCAGTTCACCCTCAAGAAGTGATCGCGCGCTAAAGCTGTTTGCGGTTCAGTGCCCGTCGGCCCTGGATCCCGGTGTCGCGGTTTAGAACTTGTGCTGCGGCCCCTCGGCCTTCTTGTAGGCGGCTTTGAGAATCGCGTCGCGGAAACGGGCTTTGTCGAGGAGTTTGATGCCCGCACTGGCCAACGTCGGGTTGCCGATCAGCTTGTGCATGTAGCGGCCGCGCCGATACTCCTTGCCCCACGCGTCCTGCATCCGATTCGCATAGTTGGTGAAGTCATCGGGCCCACCGTTCTGCAGGGCCGCGATCGCGCACTCGCCGGCAGCCAGTCCGGACTCCAGCGCCTTGGAGATCCCCGCACCCGAAGCCGGTTTTCCGGCGCCCAACGAGTCTCCGGTGAACAACACTCCCGGGCGCCACGGTGGCCATGCCGTGAAGCCCATCGGCAGCCGCCAGGCCCGCACGCTCTTGTTCTTTTTGAGTTCTTCAATGGGTGGCAGTTTCCACTCCGGCGGCAGCGTGCGCAGGAACTCGCCGAGGAAGCCGGTGGCGTTGATCTTTTGCCAGTCCGTATAGCTGGTGACATACCCGAGGCCGACATTGACCCGGCCACCGCCCATCGGGAACACCCAGCCGTAGCCGGGTAACTGGTCGCCCTGGAAAGCCAGCTTGAGATAGATGTCGAAACTGTCGGAATCGGTGCGGTTGGCGTCCATCTCGGAGCGGATCGCCACCGCCGAGTAGCCGTTGTACTCGGAGTCCAACTTCAGCGCTCGCTTAATCGGTGAGTAGGCACCGTCCGCAGCGATTACAGCGTCACCGTGGATCTGTTCCCCGCCTTTGAGAGTCACGCCAGTGACCCTGCCCCGCTCGTCGAGAATGGGTCCGGCGACCTCCGCGCCCTCGCGCACGACGGCACCCGCGGACCCCGCGTGTTTGAGCAGGAGCATGTCCAACTCGGTACGGCTGACGGTGTGGCCGTGATCGGGCATCCCAGGCCGTCGCGGGAAGGACAACTCCCAGCGCGATGGGCTGAATATCGTGACCCGGTTGATTCGGTGAAACTTGGCAACCTCATCAGCGAGGCCCATTTTTTGCAGGTAGCCCACCGCCCGAGCGGTCAGTCCGTCCCCGCAGGGCTTGTCGCGGGGGAACACCGCTTTGTCGAGGACCACCACCTTGGCGCCAGCCTGCGCGGCCTGCCAGGCCGCCGCCGACCCCGACGGGCCACCTCCCGCAATCACCAGGTCGAATCGCTCAGTCACAGTCTGTTAGCTCGGTCTCAGTCAGTGGGAACACGGTCGGGTTCGATCGTTCGGTTCGATGTTAACGGAGAAAACGCGTCGTCGGACGACCGGGCGTCGCCGGACATCGCGGCTTGACCCGATCACTCGCCGCGACACGCCGAGACACAACCTGTTGTGCTGACCCGGTATGTCAGACCCCAGGTGTAGTGTTCGCACTACTGCCGGACGGCGGTCATTCCTGTGGGCGAATTGGGGTTCTGGTGAGCAATGGAATCAAGCTGGTCGACCGAGCATCAGCGATCAACTGGAATCGGGTCCCGGACGAGAAGGACGCCGAGGTCTGGGAGCGCCTGACCGGCAATTTCTGGCTGCCCGAGAAGGTCCCGGTGTCCAACGACATCCCGTCCTGGAACACCCTGACGCCGGCCGAGAAAGAGCTGACGATGCGGGTGTTCACCGGCCTGACGCTGCTCGACACCATCCAGGGGACGGTTGGCGCGGTCAGTTTGATCCCTGATGCGGCTACGCCGCATGAGCAGGCGGTGCTGACCAACATCGCGTTCATGGAGTCGGTGCACGCAAAGAGCTACAGCTCGATCTTCTCCACGCTGTGCTCGACCAGCGATATCGACGACGCCTTCCGCTGGTCGGAGGAGAACCCGAACCTGCAGCGCAAGGCCGCCATCGTGATGGACTACTACCGCGGTGACGATCCGCTCAAGCGCAAGGTCGCCTCCACTCTGCTGGAGAGCTTCCTGTTCTACTCCGGCTTCTACCTACCGATGTACTGGTCGAGCCGGGCCAAGCTGACCAACACCGCTGACGTGATCCGGCTGATCATCCGTGACGAGGCCGTGCACGGCTACTACATCGGCTACAAGTTCCAGCGTGCGCTGGCACTGGAGAACGAAGCCCGGGTGGCCGAACTCAAGGACTACACCTACGAGCTGCTTTTCGAGCTGTACGACAACGAGGTCGAGTACGCCCAAGATCTCTACGATCAGGTGGGCCTGACCGAGGACGTGAAGAAGTTCCTGCGCTACAACGCCAACAAGGCGCTGATGAACCTCGGCTACGAGGCGCTGTTCCCGAAGGACGAGACCGACGTCAACCCGGCGATCCTGTCGGCGCTGAGCCCCAACGCCGACGAGAACCATGACTTCTTCTCTGGCTCGGGCTCCTCGTACGTCATCGGCAAGGCCGTCAATACTGAGGACGAGGACTGGGACTTCTGACCCTTTCTTGCCACTCTCTTTTGACCCTTTCTTCCCGGTCCAGGGTGAACGTGCGGTGAACTGGCTGGCGTGATCGACGTGCGGCGATGACACTGATGCCATGACCGGAAAGTCGCGTGCGGCAGCAGTTCTCAACTGGCTTCGTGCCGGTTATCCGAGTGGGGTTCCCGGCCCAGATCGGGTGCCACTCTTGTCTTTATTGCGGAACACTCCGTTGACCGAGGATCAGGTTCGGGAAGTGGTGCGGGAAATCGCCGCTGAGGAAGCTCACGCCTCGGCCGGGCACCTCATCGACCACGATGAGATCGAGAAGTTCATCGAGGGCGTGGCGCATCACGACGGCGGTCCGGAGAACATCCGCCGAGTCGCCGCAACGCTTGCCGCCGCCGGGTGGCCGCTGGATAACCTCGACGACCATCTCGACGACGACTGACCCTGCGCAACGCCGAACGTCGGCGCAGCGCGTACGTCAGCGCAGGGACGACGTGTCGATCACGAACCGGTAGCGCACATCGCTGGCGATTACCCGCTCATAGGCCTCGTTGATGTAGTCCGGTTCGATCACCTCGACCTCCGAGGCGACACCGTGCTGGGCGCAGAAGTCGAGCATCTCCTGGGTCTCCGGGATACCGCCGATGGCCGACCCGGTAAGGCTGCGGCGCATGCCGAGTAAGGCGAACGCCGGAACCACCATCGGGTTCTCCGGCAGGCCCAGTTCGACGAATGCGCCGTCGAGATCGAGCATGCCGAGGAAGCGGCCCAGATCCAGATCTGCCGACACGGTGTTGAGGATGATGTCGAAGGATCCGCGTAACTTCTTGAAGGTGTCGCGGTCACTGGTGGCGTAATAGTGCGAGGCCCCCAGTCGCAGGCCATCTTCCATCTTCTTCAGCGACTGCGACAGCACCGTCACCTCAGCACCCATCGCGGCACCGAGTTTGACCGCCATGTGCCCCAGTCCGCCCAAGCCGACCACCCCGAGTCGGGTGCCCGGGCCGACGTTGAAGTGTCGCAGTGGCGAGTAGGTGGTGATGCCCGCGCACAGCAGTGGAGCGGCGGCATCCAGAGCCAGCGCGTCGGGGATACGCAGGACGTAGTTCTCGTCGACGACGATGCTGCCGCTGTAGCCGCCGTGAGTCGGTTGTCCGTCCTTGCCCACCGCGTTGTAAGTACCGGTCATCCCGCCGCCGGTGCAGTACTGCTGCAGACCGGCCTTGCAGTTCTTGCAGGTGCGGCAGGAGTCGACGAAGCAGCCGACGCCCACCCGGTCGCCGACTGTGAATTTGCTTACCTGCGAACCGATCTCGGTCACGATGCCGGCGATCTCATGTCCGGGCACCACCGGGTAGCGGGGCTGACCCCACTCGGCGCGCACCGTGTGAATATCGGAGTGGCAGATCCCGGCGAAATGGACGTCGAAGCGGACGTCGTGCGGGCCGACGCCGCGGCGGGTGATCGTGGTTTTGGTCAACGGTTCGGTGGCCGATGTGGCGGCGTAGGCGGTGACGGTGCTGGTGTCTGGGCTCATGGTCAGCAGACTAGGCAGACCGGGAATCTCGGCGGCGTCCGCCCCCGGTTCGCCACCGATGAGGTTTCACAGTAGAGTGAAAGTTGTGAGCGTCAAGTCCCGGCTGGATGCCAAGCGACTCGACACCGAGGTGATGGACTTCGTCGAGCAGATGGGCGGCTACTTCGAGTCGAACGGCCTGACTCGGCTGGCCGGCCGACTGCTGGGCTGGCTCCTGGTCTGCGACCCGGAACGGCAGTCCTCGGAGGAGTTGGCGGTGGCGCTGAATGCCAGCAGCGGCGGCATCAGCACCAACGGTCGGCTGCTGATCCAGTTCGGGTTCATCGAGCGGCTCGCGGTCGCCGGCGACCGACGCACCTACTTCCGGTTGCGGCCGAACGCGTTCGCGGCCGGGGAACGCCAGCGCATCCGCACCATGGCCGACATGACCGCGATGGCCGACGCCGGTCTGCGAGCCATGCGCGGGTCGTCGCCCGAACGCACTCGCCGACTCAAGGAAATGCGGACGCTGTCCTCCTACATGGCGAAGGTCCTCACTGAGGCGCTCGACGAGTTCGGTGATCCGCGCCGGGAGGATACGACGTGATCGGTCTGCTGAAGCGGGCCTGGATCCCGCTGTTACTTCTCGCTGTCATGGTCGTCGCCGGGTTCACCGTGGATCGACTCCGCGGATTCTTCGGTGCGGAGGGCATCCTGGTGACGCCGAGGGTCTTTTCCGAGGACGCCGAGTCGTTCGACCCGAAGGTGGTCCGATACGAGATCTTCGGCACGGGAACCTACGCCAACATCAACTATCTGGACCTCGACGCCAAGCCGCAGCGTTTCGACGGCGCGGCGCTGCCCTGGTCGATCACCCTGGACACCAATGCGCCGTCTGCGGCACCCAACATCGTCGCCCAGGGCGACGGCGCTTCGATCACCTGCCGCATCATTGTCGACGACGTCGTGAAGGACGAGAGGACTGTTACCGGCGTGAACCCGTTGACCTACTGCTTCCTGAAGTCAGCATGAGCGCGCCGACAACGGACGCGCCGATCGACGCACCTGAGCCCCCACCGGTGCCCACGGTCAAGAGGTCCGTCGCGGCACGGATGATCCGAACTCTCGCTGTTCCGATAATCCTGGCCTGGATCGCGTTGATCGCATTCCTCAACGTCAGTGTTCCGCAGCTCGAAGAGGTCGGGCAGATGCAGGCAGTGTCGATGAGCCCCGACGCCGCTCCGTCGATGATCGCG
>CAIWCQ010000522.1 GCA_903911165.1 uncultured Actinomycetes bacterium
GCGTCGAACAGATCGCAGCCGTTGTCCTCCATGCTGATGCCCAGAGCCGCGCACAGGTTGCCCGGCCCGCGTGCCAACGCCCGCGCCGCGACGCTCGATCCGCGCCGGATCTGCGCGATCTCGGTACCGGAGTCGATGATCGCCGCCCGCAGCAACACCGCAGCGGCGGTGCCGTCAGGCCCGCAGGAGACGTTGGCGCACAGATGAATTCCGTGACTGCGGTAGGTGTAGAGCCTCCCCGGGGGCCCGAACATGACCGCATTGCGCACAGTGGGACCGCGGTAGGAATGAGAGGCGGCATCGGGCCACGGACCGTCCGGCGGTCCCCCGTAGGCCTCGACCTCGACCACCACGGCACTCACGTCACGGCAGGTGAGTACCGCGCCGAGAAGCAGACGGGCGGCGCTCACCGGGTCGGCGTCCCGCAGTTGCGCCGTCACGTCACAGGAAGTTCGGCCAGCCCCAGATCAGCGCCGAGACAGTCGGCGGCGGCCAGGCCCGACAGCGCGACCATCGGCAGTCCCCCGCCCGGGTGGGCGCTGCCCGAGGCGAGGTAGACACCCGGCAGTCCGGGCACCCGGTTGGGCGGGCGTTTGAAGGCGGCGAAGCGGTCATTGCTGGCGGCGCCGTAGATGGCTCCCCGGCTACCGGGGAAAGCGGCAGCCAGATCCCCCGGGCTGCGCCGCCACATGAGCATATCCCCCTGCGACCATTGATCTGCAGCCTGAATCCGTTGCAGCACAGCGGTTTCCAGCCGATCCCACACCTCAGCCGGCCGCGCACCGGTAGCCGGTTCGGCCGGGGCGTTGGCCATCACAAACACCGGCTCGGCGTCCGTCCAGCCGGCCAGACCGTGGCAGCGTTGCTGGGCACACAGGTAGACGGTGGGCGCGACCGGGGGGCGATCGCGGTCGAAGATGTCGGCGAACTCCGCGTCGTAGTCCGCCGGAAACAGCACCTCGTGCGGTATCCGATCGGCCCGCCGGGCCGCCCGCAGCACCCCGTTCCAGGCCGACATCGACGGCGCCGCCGGGCTGGGCAGTTGGCGGGCGGTCCGCGACTCGAGACTGTTACGCAGCCATTCCGCATCGGCGTTGACGACCACAGCCCGACCGTGTCGCACGGCACCACCGGCCAACACGACACCGGCGGCAACGCCACCGTCGAGCAGAACTCGATCGACTTCGGCGCCGCATTCGATGACACCGCCACTGGTCTCAATCGCCGCAACCAGCGCCTCGACCAACGCGAACACACCACCCTCTATGCCGTATCCGCCGAGCGAAAGCTCAATGTGCGCAATACAATTGAGTGTTGCCGGGGCATGCCGGGGGTCGCTGCCGTTGTACGTCGCATAGCGGCGCAGGAGCATACGCAGATGCGGATCACGCACCTGGCGGTCGATTCCGGCAGCCATGCTGCGCAGCGGGTCGACGGCCGCCAGTGCTCGCGGGTGACGCAGAGCCAGACCTGCCATCGCCGTCCACGTCGGGGCCGGGCCGAGCACGAAGTGCGGTGCGGCCGCCTCCCAGATCCGGCGGCTATAGGCCAAAAAGTCCGCCAGTTCGCCCGCGGCCGCCGGCCCGAGGGCCGACCGGACGTTGGCCAGCGTCTGTTCCGCTTCGTGGGCCACATCGAGCACGCATCCGTCGGCGTAGCGGTAGCGAAAGCCGGGGTCGAGGCGGCGCAGGCCGATCACATCGGCCAGTCGCAGACCGGCCCGGGCGAACACGTCGGCGAATACCCCGGGCAGGGTGAGCACGCTGGGGCCGGTCTCCACTCTGATCCCGTCGAGTTCGACGGTTCCGGCCTTCCCGCCCGGTCGCGGACCCGCCTCGAGCACCCGCACCGCCAGCCCCCGGGCGGCCAGGGCGAGCGCGGCGGCCAGCCCGCCGACACCGGCGCCGACCACCAGCACCTCGCGCTCAGCCACGGCGCGGCCGCTTGCCGAAGCCACGCGGGATTGGCCACCGGGCCGGAGCCACCAGTGGCACGAAGCCGGGCAGTGGGTCCTTCGGGTGGGTGCGGGCCCGTCGGCCGTCGGTGGCGGCCATGACAGCGACGTCGATGGCATCGAGTCCGTCGAGCAGCGCACTCTCCATCGCAGCCAGCAGGGCGGCACCGGTTTCCCCGTCGCCGCCGTCTGGGCCCCCGCCGACTGGGCCCCCGCCGACTGGGCCCCCGCCGACTGGGCTCGCGCCAGCCAGGCTCGCGCCGGCGATCGGCGCGGAGAACCGGACGACTGCAGCCGGACGGCTCCGTTCCAGGAACGCATAGTTGATGCTCACCGCGACGAGATCCACCGGGCTGCGGGCGTGCATGACGCCCAGGCCGCTCTTGAGGTCCAGCGGCCTCAGGTGTGCGGGCCGCTGCCGACCCTGCGGAAAGACCCAGACCCCGCGGCCGGGCCGGTCCAGCAGGTCCGCACAGGCCTGCAGACACTCCCGGCTGCGCTGCGGGCTGCTGCGGTCCAGCGGCAGGGCGCCGACCCAGCCGAAAAAAGGCAGCGAGCGCAGGCTCCGGGAATCCACCACCGCCCAGCCGGTACCGCCGAGTGCGGCGTCGAGTGGCAGCAGCAGTAGTGCGTCCCACCAGGCGACGTGGTTGGCGACGAAGATCAGCGGCCGCTGGGCCAGCGCGGCCCGGGCCTCGGCGAGTCCGCTCACCCACACCCCGTCCAGCTCGCGGGTCAACCGCCGCCGTACATAACGCCGGGCCACCCGCAGGAAGGCCTGCCGGCGGGTGTCGCCGGCCCGGGCCAACGCCTGTGCGTCGGGGCGATTCACACCGCCTCCCGTTGCGCCTGCGCGGCGTAGGAACGGCCGCGCCAGCGGATGTCACCGCGGCGGCTGCACCGGAAGCTCTCAATGAGAATGCCCATCATCAGCAGCACCGCCACCGGGTGCAGCAGCACGCTGGCCAGACTGTGGTGGTAGCGCACTGCCATGATCACCCGCAGGACCACGTTGGCGATCACCCCGACGGCGGCGGCGGCGGCCAGCCCCGATGCCCCGAATGCCAGCGCGATGGGCAACGCAACATACGGCGCGACGAAGAACAACAGGTGCAATCCCACGACGATGATCAGTGCCGGCGGCCGGCCACCAATGCCCTCGTAGAAGTTCTTGGTGAAACCGCGCCGCAGCGAGGCGCCGTCGGAGTACATCCGGCAGTCGGCCATCTGATCACCGTCGGCGAAGACGACCCGTCCGCCGTCGGCCTTGACCGCGCGGCACAGCGCCATGTCGTCTACCAGTGCCGCACGCACCCGGGTCCAGCCGCCTACCGATTCCAGTGCCGAGCGGCGGATTAAGAGGAGTTGACCGTTGGCCGCGAGCACCCGCGGGTCGCGGGTCCTGGGGATCAACGCCATCGGCAACCAGGCGACGTAGGACAGGTGCAGCAGCGGGATCATCAGCCGTTCGGCGAAGCTGCCGGTGCGCTGCCGGGGAACCGCCGTCACGACCGCCGCGCCCACCGGACCGACCCCGCCGACCGGACCAACCCCGCCGACCGGACCGACCTCGCCGGCTGGACCAATCAGCGAGAGCATCCGCAGCACACCATCGGGGCGCAGCGTGACGTCGGCGTCGATGTTGAGCAGCAACTCCCCGCTGGCCGCGCCGCTCAGGCAGTGCATGGCATGCGGCTTACCGACCCAGCCGGCGGGCAATTCGCCGCCTCGCACCACCTTCAGGCGCGGCACCTGCGGTCCGAGCCGGGCGAGCACCTCGGCGGTCCCATCGGTGGACCCGTCGTCGTAGACGATGATTTCGGCGATCGGGCCGTGCGCGCCGTCCGCGGCCCGTACGCAAGCCTCGATGGTGGCCACCTCGTCGCGGGCCGGAATCAGCACGCTGACGACGCCCGGCGCGGCTCCGGTGGCGGCTCCGGTGGCGGTCACGGCGCGGCCGCGGGTCCAGAACGCGGCGTTGACCGCGACCAGGCTCAGCGGCAGCAGGGCCGGCAGCGCCAGCAGCACCGCCAGCAGCTGAGCCCAGCGCGGGGCCGCACCGTCGAGCAGGTCAGCCAGCGACAGTCCCCGGCTCGGCCCGGCGACGGTCATACACGCGCTCCCCCGGATCGCTTGAGCAACCGCGACCACCGGCCATTGACATCGCCCGAGAACAGCGGCAGCCACATCGAGTTGGCGCCGACGGCACGGTGCACCCGCATCCGGACCAGCGGCCGCAGCAGGTCGGTGTCCACCCGGTCCGGCATCAGGTTCTCCCCGATTCCGTAACCTTCATCAGACCCACACCGGCCCCGCAGCAGATACCGCTGATAGAACGGTCCGTTGTCGAGTACCGAGTCGACGTCGACCCGCACGAGGTGCCCGTCCGGATCGGCGAAGGCGGCGCCGTCCGGCCAGCGCAGGCCCCAGAGGTTGCGGCGCTCGCGCCCCATCTGCAGAGCGGCCTGTTCACGCGCACGGCAGGTCCCGTCTTCGGCAATCTCGACGACAAGATCGCGCGGCGCTTTTCCGGCCTCCGACGGGACGAGCCGGTAGAAGATCAGGTCGCGACCGGGCAGGGCGACCCGACCCCACCACCAACTCTGGATGCCCAGGGACTGCAACGACTGCCCGGCACTGTTGCGATCGTGGTAGCCGCGGCCCTCGATCCGTAACTCCCCGCCCGGGGTGTCCAGTTCCAGACCACCCCGGCTGGCGGCCATCATCGGCGTCCACTGGTGCGTGCAGGTGTCGAGGGATCCGCGGCCGAGTCCCGGCGGGGAAACATCACCGCCCGCCGCGTCGGGCAGGTCGCGCCGCAGCGGACCAGACAGCCACAACTTCCCGGTGGCCCGGCCGCCGGTGGGCAGGGCCAGGTCGAGGGTCGCCTGCAGCGTGCGGATCGAGACGCCGCCGGCCACCGCGGGGGTGTCGGTCCAGGAGAAGGAGCAGTCGCCCATCCGCCAGGAGGAGCCGTCCGCACCCCAGGTGCACTCATCGGTGGGGAGCTCGGAAAGCAGGTAGAAGCGCTCGCGGCCGCCCTCATAGACGACCAGGTTGACGCTGGGCCGCTGCAACGGAAGGCGCGGCCGACCGGTGCGCGCGGACTGCGCGTACCCGGGCAGGAACGGCAGCCCCCACGACCAGATGAGCGTCGCGGCTCGGCCGTGGTCGTCGACCAGATCGACATAGAACCAGGTGAATCCGCCCGGGCTGCGCAGGACGGCGGGGTCTGGCGCGCAGTCGGCGGAACTTAACGTGATCAGGACGCCTCCGGGATCCGGCCCGGGCACGGCCCCGAACCTCGCTAATCCTAACCAGTCGAACCGCCGAGCAGCGACATCAGGGCGATCCGGGCCCACCCAGCCACGCTGACTTTTCCGGTCAGCGCTGAATCGACTTGATGTAGAAGAACTCCTCCAGGCCATGCATGCCCAACTCGCGGCCGAGTCCGGAGGCGCCGACCCCGCCGAACGGCGCGTATGGGTTGAATGCGCCGCCGTTGACGTCGATCTGGCCGGTGTAGATCCGGCGGGCCACCCGCATCGCCCGGTCCTCATCACCGGACCACACCGCGCCGGAGAGCCCGAAGCGCGAGTCGTTGGCGATGCGGACCGCGTCGTCCTCGTCGTCGTAGGCGATGATGACAAGCACCGGCCCGAAGATCTCTTCCTGGGCCACTTTCATGTCACTGGTGACGTCGGACAACACCGTCGGGGCCACGAAGTAACCGTGATCCAGTCCGGCCGGGGTCTCCGGTCCGCCCGCGACCAGTCGCGCACCGTCGGCCATGGCGTTGCGGATGTGCTCACGCACCCGGTCGCGCTGCAGCGCCGAGACCAGCGGTCCATTCAGGGTCGCCATATCGAACGGGTCGCCCATGATGTGGGCTTGGGCCACCGCCGCGGCGATCGCCTCGGCTTCGGCCAACCGGGAGCGGGGCACCACCAGACGGGTCTGCGCGATGCAGGTCTGACCGGAGTTCAGCATGCAACGGCTGACGCCGGCGGTGATCGCCATCACCATGTCGGCGTCATCGAGCACCACGCAGGCCGACTTGCCGCCCAATTCCAGGGCCGCGGGCACCAGGTTGCGGCCAGTGACCTCACCGATGTGCCGGCCGACGCCCTCGGAGCCGGTGAAGGTGACCATGTTGACGTCGGTGTTGGTGATCATCGCTTCGCCGATGACGTTGCCCCAGCCCGTCACCATATTGACCACTCCGGGCGGCAGGCCGACCTCGTCGAAGATCTCCATCAGCGCGAACGTCGAGAGTGGAGTGATCTCGGAGGGCTTGAGGACCACCGTGCAGCCGGCGGCCAGCGCCGGGGCGACCTTGGCGGCCATCTGGTGCAGTGGGTAGTTCCATGGCGCGATCGCCGCGACGACACCGAGTGGTTCGCGAACCACCAGGGAGTTGCCGACCTCCTCCTCGAGGTGGATGTCCTCCACCAGACCACGGATAGCCGAGAACGACATGGTGGGCAGCCCGACTTGAATGAGC
>CAIWCQ010000523.1 GCA_903911165.1 uncultured Actinomycetes bacterium
CCCTTGGGGAAGAACAGGAACGGAAACATCGACACCGCCGCGGTGGCATAGATATAGAAGTCGTAGAACTCGACGGTGGTGCCCACCATCGAGGCGATCACGATGCGGCTACGCGGAACGCCGGCGACGAGATCGGGGGACCGGTCGGTCATGTGTCGGGCTCCTGGTAGTGCGGCATCGGGAAGGCCAAAGGGTATCGCGGGCCACTAGGATTGCTCGTCATGATCACCGGACAAGCCGACCTCCTCGACTACGACGACGTGGTGGCACGCTTCGATCCGGTGTTGGGTCTGGAAGTGCACGTCGAACTCTCGACGGCCACCAAGATGTTCTGCGGGTGCGCGACGGACTTCGGTGCGCAGCCCAACACCCAGGCGTGCCCGGTCTGCCTGGGTTTGCCCGGCGCGTTGCCGGTGCTCAACGCGACCGCCGTCGAATCCGCCATCCGGATCGGGCTGGCGCTGAACTGTGAGATCGCGCCCTGGTGCCGGTTCGCCCGGAAGAACTACTTCTACCCGGATCAGCCGAAGAACTACCAGATCTCCCAGTACGACGAGCCGATCGCATTCAGCGGCTACCTCGACGTCCCACTGGATGACGGCAGCACGTTCCGGGTCGAGATCGAGCGCGCGCACATGGAGGAGGACACCGGCAAGCTCACCCACGTTGGCAGCGACACCGGCCGCATCCACGGCGCGACCACATCGCTGTTGGACGTCAACCGGGCCGGGGTACCGCTGATCGAGATTGTCACCAAGCCTGTCGAGGGCACCGGGGAGCGGGCCCCCGAGGTGGCTCGCGCCTATGTCACCGCGTTGCGAGATCTGTTGCGGGGCTTGGATGTTTCCGATGTGCGGATGGATCAGGGTTCGCTGCGCTGTGACGCCAACGTGTCGTTGCGGCCGATCGGCCGAGCCGAGTTCGGCACCCGAACCGAGACCAAGAACGTCAACTCGCTCAAGAGCGTCGAGGTGGCGGTGCGCTACGAGATGCGACGTCAGGCAGCGATTCTTGTCGCCGGCGGCAGCATTCATCAGGAGACCCGGCATTTCCATGAGGACGGCCACACCTCGCCGGGCCGCACCAAGGAGACCGCCGAGGACTACCGGTACTTCCCGGAGCCGGACCTGGAACCGGTAGCACCGAGTGCGGAGTTAGTGGCGCGGCTGCGCGAGACGATTCCCGAGCTTCCGTGGTTGACGCGCAGCCGGATTCAGCAGGACTGGGGAATCTCGGATGAGGTGATGCGCGACCTCGTCAACGCCGGTGCGGTCGAACTTGTCACCGCCACCGTCAGTCACGGCGCCTCCAGTGCGGCGGCGCGCGCGTGGTGGGGGAACTTCCTGGTGCAGAAGGCCAACGAACTCGGTGTCGAACTCGACGCGCTGGCGATCACTCCCGCCCACGTTGCCAGAGTCGTCGCACTCGTCGATGAGGGCGCGTTGTCCAACAAGTTGGCCCGCCAGGTGGTCGAGGGTGTGCTGGCCGGTGAGGGTGATCCCGATGCGGTGATGGTGGTCCGGGGGTTGGCGATGGTGCGCGACGAGTCGCTCATCCAGTCGGCGGTCGACGAGGCGCTGGCCGCCAGCCCGGACATCGCCGAGAAGATTCGCGGCGGCAAAGTGCAGGCCGTGGGAGCGATCGTCGGTGCGGTGATGAAGGCGACCAAGGGTCAAGCCGACGCGGCCCGGGTGCGTGAGTTGGTCTTGGCCGCTTGCGGCCAGGACAGTTAGACCCCGTCTGGCCGCTTGCGGCCGCGGCCAGGGGGGTTAGCCGGCGCGCACCGGCGAGTTGGGGGGGTTGCGGGTGAAATGCTGCCGCGCGTCACTACGCTGGTAGCAAAGTCCGTGGCCCGCCCTCAAAGGAGATGGTGACCCGTGAACGCGCATCGATCCGCCAGCATTGAGTCAACCGTTCGCCGTGGAGCGTCCAACCATGCCCGGTATGTGGGGCGGGTGGGTGCCCTCGCGGTGGCGTTGGGCGTCGGTGGGCTGTTCGCCTCGACGGCCGTGGCGTCGGCCGACGAGACCGGGTCGACGGAGTCGGCTGGATCGAGCGTGAGGTCGGTGGCCTCTGCGGCCCCTGCGTCCTCTGCGGCCCCTGCAGCCTCTGCGTCCTCTGCGTCCTCTGCGGCCTCGCCGTCGGCGACGCGTGGTGCGAGGTCGGTGGCGCGCAGTTCCCGATCAGGCCCGGCGCCGGCAGTCGCGGTCGCGAGTAAGCCGGTTGTCGCGCGATCGACGTCGGCCCCGGCCGGTGTGGTGAATGCGAGCGCTTCCCGTGCGGCTGTGTCCCTGCCGTCGACCGGCGCCGGTGATGGCCCGGCGGCGCAACCGGTGACTCTGATGGCTGCGGCGACGGTCAGTCGTCAGGCGCGCGGTGTGCCGCGCCGGGCCGCGGTGGCGACGAGCGTCACGACTGG
This sequence comes from uncultured Actinomycetes bacterium, assembly GCA_903911165.1. Classification (GTDB taxonomy): domain Bacteria; phylum Actinomycetota; class Actinomycetes; order Mycobacteriales; family Mycobacteriaceae; genus Mycobacterium. The sequence goes on from CAIWCQ010000523.1 coordinate 2,420, forward strand.
GGAGCCGGCTGCGGAGCTCGCAAACACTGCCGCGCAACTGACTTCGCTGCCCATCGCGTCCGCGACGACCGCATCCGCGCTCGGCAACTTCAGCTTGCCGATCGGCCCGATCCGGGCGGCGATCATTGCCGCGCAGGCTTACATCTATGGCTACCCGATCCTGGCCGTACAGCGGGTCCAGTCATTGCTGGGTCCGTTGAACACCATGAACCTCAACACCAGCTTCGCCAGCGCCGACGCGGCCCCGTTTTGGAAGGCGATTGGCGGCGGATCACGCCCGAACGTCAACGTGCTCTACTCGCTGGCCTCTCTCGACCTCAGTGACGGGCCGGTGGTGTTGGAGATCCCGAACATGGGGGACCGCTACTACAGCTTCCAATTGACCGACCCCTACATCAACGTCGATAACTACATTTCGTCCAACCCCACCACGGAGAACCCGTTTGGAGGGCCGGGCAAGTACGCCATCACCTGGATCGGCAACGACGTCGACGTCGCAGGTGCCGAGAAGGTACTCGTCAACTACTCCAGCGAACTTCTGCTCGGGCGGGTTGAGGCCACCACAGCCGACCAGCAGCAGGTGGTCGATCTGATGGAACAGTGGACGCTGACGCCCACCGGGGCAACCTCGACGAACAACGCCGTCCTGCCGTCGGCGTACCTGTCGCCGATCTCCGTGCTCAACGCCATCAGCACGGCCATGACCCAGAACCCGGCATATCCGTCGGATACGTACGCCTCAGAACTGGCCAAGCTGGCCAAGATCGGGGTCGGCCCGGATCCGACCGACCCAACGACGGCCCTGCAGGTTCAGGATTATCTCGGCCCGATCTCGCAGTTGGCGGCGGCAATCGCGACCCAGGTGACCGCACTCCTGCTGCCCCCGTTGACTGACGTGATCCAGTCGCTGTCGGCGATTAGGAATCACGGTTGGGCCGTAACGCGTCCGAATATCGGCGACTTCGGCACCGATTACGTCTACCGCGCCGGTGTCGCCTACGTCGGTCTGGTGGCCAACACCCCGGACCAGGCGCTGTACTACCCGGGCATGCTGGACTCGACCTACCTGCCACTGAACGGCAACAGGACCTATCGCATTCACTACGCGCCGGGAGAGGCGCCGCCGATCGACGACGGCGGATTTTGGTCACTGACGGTCTACAACAGCGACGGCACACTGGTGGACTCGTCGACCCTGAACGTCTACTCCAACGGTGACTTGATCACCAGGCCGGACGGTTCGATCGACGTCATCCTCAGCCAGCAGGATCCGGGCGACGACACCTCCAACTGGCTGCAGACGCCTGACGGCGGTTTCAGTGTTTATTTACGGCTCTACGCGCCCGGGGGGGCGGCGTCCGACGGCACGTGGCTCCCGGCGGGGATCGAGCGCACGTCTGGAATATTCGGATAGCCAGGACCCCGAACGACGTACGTAGGGAGCTACACCGATGTCTATCGCCGGCGTGATCACCCCCGCTGAGTTCTTCGGCGCGGCCGCCATCCAGGATCCGTATCCGCTGTATGACCGGATGCGTGCCGCGGGACCCGTGCATCAGATCGGCAGCTCCGGCTTTCATCTGGTCTGCAGCCGAGCCGCGATCAACGAGGTGGTGAGCCGGCCGGAGGATTTCTCCTCCAATCTGACCGCGACCATGACTTACACCGCCGACGGTGAGATCAAACCATTCCTCATGGAAGGACTCGGGGGATCCACCCACATTCTGGTCACCGCCGACGATCCCATCCACGCCGCGCACCGCAAGCTGGTGCTGTCCCAGTTCGCCGCCAAACGGATGCGCGCGTTGGAACCGCTGATAGCGCAGACCTTCGAGCGACTCTGGACCGACGGGCTCGTCGACGGCCGCATCGAGTGGATGGATGCGGTGGCCAACCGGTTGCCGATGGTGATAGTCGGTCGGATGATCGGAGTCCCCGACGACGACGTGGATCAGCTTGCGCACTGGGGTTTGGCCAGCACGCAGTTGCTGGACGGACTCATGTCGGCCGACGAGCTGGCGGCCTCCATGGCCGCGATCGGCGAACTGAACGGCTACATCGTCGACCGGCTGCGTGCGGCGGCAGCAGACCCGCACGACGACCTGATGGGCGTCCTCGCCACCGCATGCGCCGAAGGCGAGTTGGAGCGGTTCACCGCCCAGCTGATCCTGGTCTCGCTGTTCAGTGCCGGCGGGGAGTCGACGGCGTCACTGCTGGGCACCGCGGTGGACATCCTCGCTACCAATGCCGACCTTCAGCGCCAGGTGCGTGATAACCCCGATCTGTTGGGTGCCTTCATCGAGGAGACGCTGCGCTTGGAGCCACCCTTCCGGGCGCACTACCGACACGTTCTGCACGACACCGAACTGGCCGGCGTCAGCCTTGCCGCCGACTCCCGCGTCCTGCTGCTGTGGGGTGCGGCCAACCGCGATCCTGAACACATCGACGCGCCCAACGAGTTCCGGCTGGACCGGCCGGAAACGAAGGGGCACATGACATTCGGCAAAGGTGCCCACTTCTGCCTGGGGGCGGCACTAGCCCGGCTGGAAGCCACGACGGTACTACCGCTGCTGCTGGAGCGCACGACCTGGTTTGAGGCCGCCGAGGTCGGACCGTGGCTGCCGAGTGTGCTCGCGCGTCGCCGCGACTATCTCCGACTCGTCGTTAACTGACTCTCACTGGGCTCAGGCGTTGTCGGCGTTGGACCTCGGGAAACCGCCGCCCTGCGGGAACAACGGGAACACCACGTCGTCGAGTTTTTCGGCGTCCCCGGCGGTCCGGTTCACCGTGGCTCCCCAGATGTTGCCGTCCGGAGAGACCGCCAGCGCCCAGGCGTGACCGCGGGTGTCCTGGCGAACCACTTCGGGATCATCCGTCACCGCGCCGCTGGCCTGGGCCAACCGCACCGCCACGGTTTGCTTGGTGTTGACCAGGTTCACCAGGACGGTGCCGTCCAGTGCCGCGCACCCCGCCACGCCGGGCCGTTGCGGCCAGGTCCACACCGTGGTGGCCTTGCCATCGGAACCGATGCGCTGAAGCCGGTCGCCCGCCGGGGCGCGATCGGTGACATAGAGCGCCTCATCGGTCGGGTCCAGGCACATGCCGCCGCCGGCCCCCATTCCGCTCAGCGCGGTGGTCGGTGCGGCCTGGCCCACCGTCGTCGGCTGCTCGATCCGAATCACTTTGCCGGCCAGCGATTTCGGGTCGTTAGCGAGTCCGGGGTCGCCGGCATCGCCGGTCTGAACGACCAACGTCGTCGGGCTGGTGAAGATCAGCGAGCCGGTGTTTCCGTTCGCCCCCTTGGGTATTCCGGTCAGCAGGTCTTTGGGTACATCGCCGTCGGCGATCCGAACTACCCGGTTGTCGGTCGGTGTGCTGATGTAGGCATACATCAGTCGATCCTGGGAGTAGGTGGGGGACAGGGCGATGTCCATCAGGCCGCCGTCACCGGCGCCGTCCACCGGGATGACCAGTTTCACCTTTGGCTCCGCGCTGACCGAGACTTCCTTGACCGCGCCGGTGGTGCGCTCAGCGACCAGGGCGGTCTTCGCGTCGGAACCCATGATGAGCCCACTGGTGCTCTCCAGGCAGCCCTGCATGACCCCCGGAGCCGGGCACTCCTTGGGAAACGGCTTGGCCGGCAGCGGCGGCGGCGGGGGCGGGGTGGACGGCGGACCGGGCGTTAGCTCCGGCGGGGTGGTGAACGGTTGGGAGACCGCATTGTCGAAACGTGCGCAACCCGAGGCGCCCAGGGCCGCCACCGCACACAGCACGGCCAAGCTTGCGGCGATCGGCCGGCTCATTCCCATGCCCGCCAGGTTACGGACACCTCGGCGCTGTCCGCCACGGTGCCGGTCGGCTGAAGGTGTCGGACCGTCAGTCCCAGCCCCGCCAGGGCGGCGTAAATCCACGGTTTGAGGCTGGTTTGGACTTACGCTTGCCGGTGTGACGAGCCAGAATCCCGAACCCGGTTGGCAGCGCCCCGGGGACTCCGCGGTGCGGCCGGCATCGGCCCGCTTGGTCGATCCCGAAGATTCGTCCGCGTCGGCGACCTACGGCGGTGATGCCGAGACCACCCGAATCCCGCCGTTCGGCGCCCCGGAGGCGCCCGCTGGGTCGATACCGCCACCGAGTCCGTCCGCCGCCGGTTACGGGTTACTGCAGGACCCCGAACCGCTGCCGTACGTTCAGCCCGCGGCCAGCGTGCCGCATCAGGCGGCACCGGTGGAGATCGCGCCCGTGGATGCCGAGCAACGGGTGAAGGCGGCCGGTCGGCGCGGCACCCAGGACCTTGGGTTGGTACTGCTGCGGGTGGCCCTCGGTGTGGTGTTCATCGCCCACGGCCTGCAGAAGGCCTTCGGGTGGTGGGGCGGTTCGGGCCTCGGCGGATTCACGGAGGCACTGACCGAAGCCGGCTACCAGCATGCCGAACTGCTCACCTACGTTGCGGCCGGCGCGCAGATTGCCGCCGGGGTGCTCCTGGTGCTTGGACTGTTCACCCCGGTGGCGGCCGCCGTGGCGTTGGCTTTCCTGGTCAACAGTGTGCTGGTCACGTTAACGGCCCAGCGCGAGGACGGCGGGCTGTTCGTACTGGGCTCCGATGCCGAATACCAGCTGGTGCTCGCCGCGCTGGCGGCGGCGATCATCCTGGTCGGCCCCGGCCGTTACGGGTTCGACGGTGGCCGCGGCTGGGCCCGCCGGCCGTTCATCGGATCATTTCTCGCGCTGATACTCGGCGCCGGCGGAGGCGTGGCGGCCTGGTTCTTCCTGCACGGCATCAACCCGTTCGCCTGATCGCGCGCCACGACCGCACCGACCGCGCTACCGATACGGGTTGGGCACCCGCCCGGCGCTGGCCGCGGTGAGGCGGGGCAGTGTCGCGAAGGTGACCGCCGGCAGCAAAAGCGCGTCGCCGCCGGCCCCACATGCCCGTGCCCACCCGCCCCGGGTGAAGCGCAGACCCTCGACCTGCGACCACGGCACCGTCTTGCTGGTCAGCAGCGATCGCGCCGTGACGGCGTCCCGATCCGCGACGGTGCGCAAACGGATAATCGCGACCGAGACCAGCGCGGGGATGAGCAGCAACACCAGAGCCCAGTTTCCGAATGCCGGGACCAGCACCAGAATGCTGACGGCGAGAAATGCGGGCGCGAACTGGGCCATCGGCGAGATCCGGATCACCACCGCGGGGGTCTGGCTTGCGGGGGTCTGGGGTGCGGGGGTCTGGGGTGCGGGGGTTTCGCCGTCGGGCATCCCAGCATCATCGCACTGGTCCGTCGCGTCCGGCGCGCGTGCGAAGTTTGACGTCTGACCTGTGCTGCGACTACTCTCCTGTCCCATGAGGTCCGGTGGAATGCTCGTAGTAGTAGGTCAGCGCGTTGGTGCCGCGCTGGTCCCAGTCCGGGTCTAGCCAGTCGCACCAGCGCGCAACCCTCGTACAGCTGACCAGCTGACGGGGGTTTTTTCTTGTCAAGCGAACATCGAGGGATATCGAGGAAACAGTGAGCGCACCGACTACGCGGGCACCTGAGCCGGCAACCGCCGAGATCAACGGCACCCATGAGGCCCATCCCGGGGGTAAGTGCCCCAAGCGCATCCCGCCCCAGCAGCTCACCGGCGCCGAGGCGGTAGTGCGGTCGTTGGAGGAACTCGGCGTCGAGGTGATCTTCGGGATTCCCGGCGGTGCGGTACTGCCCGTCTACGACCCGCTGTTCGACTCCCAGCAGCTGCGCCATGTGTTGGTCCGTCATGAGCAGGGTGCGGGCCATGCCGCCAGCGGCTACGCCCACGCCACCGGACGTGTCGGCGTCATGATCGCCACCTCCGGTCCGGGTGCGACGAACCTAGTCACCCCGTTGGCCGATGCCCAGATGGACTCCATCCCGGTGGTCGCCATCACCGGGCAGGTCGGCCGGTCGCTGATCGGCACCGACGCCTTCCAGGAGGCGGACATCACCGGCATGACCATGCCGATCACCAAGCACAACTTCCTGGTTCGCAACGGAGACGACATCGCGCGGTCGATCGCCGAGGCGTTCCACATTGCCTCCACCGGCCGGCACGGCGCCGTTCTCGTCGACATTCCCAAGGACGTGCTGCAGGGCCAATGCACATTTTCCTGGCCTCCGGATCTCGATCTGCCTGGATACAAGCCCAACACCAAGCCGCACAGCCGCCAGATCAAGGAGGCCGCCAAGCTGATCGTCGCGGCCCGCAAGCCGGTGCTCTACGTCGGCGGCGGAGTGATTCGCGGGGAGGCCTGCGACGAGTTGGCCGAACTGGCCGAGTTGACCGGCATCCCGGTGGTGACCACCCTGATGGCCCGCGGCGCGTTCCCGGACAGCCACATCCAAAACCTGCGGATGCCCGGGATGCATGGCACCGTGGCCGCGGTTGCCGCCCTGCAGCGCAGCGATCTGCTGATCACCCTCGGCGCCCGTTTCGACGACCGGGTGACCGGCAAGCTGGACACCTTCGCGCCCGACGCCAAGGTGATCCACGCCGATATCGATCCGGCCGAGATCGGCAAGAACCGGCACGCCGACGTCCCGATCGTGGGTGACATCAAGGCCGTCATCAGTGAACTGATCGACACGCTGCGCCGCAAGCCCGGTGGGGAGGACCGGATCGGCAACGAAGGAATCGGGGATTCCGACCTCGCCGACTGGTGGTCCTACCTCAACGGACTGCGCGAGACCTATCCGCTGAGCTGGGATCCCCAGTCCGATGGCAGCCTCAGCCCGGAATACGTCATCTCCGAGTTGGGCAGGATCGCCGGACCGGACGCCATCTACGTCGCCGGGGTAGGTCAGCACCAGATGTGGGCCGCGCAGTTCATCTCCTATGAGAAGCCGCGGACCTGGCTCAACTCCGGGGGATTGGGCACCATGGGCTACGCCGTCCCGGCGGCCATGGGCGCCAAGATGGCCTGCCCGGACGCCGAGGTGTGGGCGATCGACGGCGACGGCTGCTTCCAGATGACCAATCAGGAATTGGCCACCTGCGCGGTCGAAGGTGTGCCGATCAAGGTGGCGCTGATCAACAACGGCAACCTCGGCATGGTCCGGCAGTGGCAGACGCTGTTCTACGGTGAGCGTTACAGCCAGACCGATCTGTCCACCCACAGCCATCGCATCCCCGACTTCGTCAAACTTGCCGAGGCATTCGGGTGTGTCGGATTGCGTTGTGAGCGTGAAGAAGACGTCGCCGACGTGATCAACCAAGCCCGCGCCATTAACGACCGGCCGGTGGTGATCGACTTCATCGTCGGCGCCGACGCCCAGGTGTGGCCGATGGTCGCCGCCGGCACCGGCAACGATCAGATCATGGCGGCGCGCAATATCCGCCCACTGTTCGACGAGGACAACTCCGAGGGACGCGCCTAATGGCAACTTCCTCTGATTCAAAGACTGTCACCCACACCCTGTCGGTCCTCGTCGAGGACAAGCCCGGTGTGCTGGCGCGCGTCTCCGCGTTGTTCTCCCGGCGTGGCTTCAACATCGAGTCGCTCGCCGTGGGCGCCACCGAACACAAAAACATGTCCAGGATGACGATCGTGGTCACCGCCGAGGAGACGCCACTCGAGCAGATCACCAAACAACTCAACAAACTGATCAACGTCATCAAGATCTTCGAGCATGACGAGGGCAATATGGTGGCCCGGGAGTTGTGGCTGATCAAGGTCCGCACCGACACCGCGACCCGCAGTCAGGTGATTGAAGCGGCGAACCTGTTCCGCGCCAAGGTTATCGACGTGTCCACTGAGTCGTTGACGATCGAGGCGACCGGTACCCAGGAGAAGCTGGGCGCATTGCTTAGAGTGCTTGAGCCCTACGGTATCCGTGAGCTCGTGCAGTCCGGTGTGGTAGCACTGTCACGCGGCCCGCGCGGCATGACAAACCCGAAATAGCAGAAACAACAGAAGGAAAATTCCACGGTGTCTAATTCTGGGGCAATCGAGATGTTCTACGACGACAACGCCGACCTGTCGGTCATCCAGGGTCGCAAGGTGGGCGTCATCGGATACGGCAGCCAGGGCCACGCCCACTCGCTGAGCCTGCGCGACTCCGGTGTGGCGGTGAAGGTGGGTCTGAAAGAGGGCTCCAAGTCGCGGGAGAAGGTCACCGAGCAGGGCCTCGAGGTCGACACTCCGGCCGAGGTGGCCAAGTGGGCCGACGTCATCATGCTGCTGGCACCCGACACCGCGCAGGCGGCGATCTTCGCAAGCGATATCGCGCCCAACCTGAAGGCCGGCGATGCGCTTTTCTTCGGCCACGGCCTCAACATTCACTTCGGTCTGATCACCCCGCCGGCCAACGTCACCATCGGCATGGTGGCGCCCAAGGGGCCCGGGCACCTGGTGCGCCGGCAGTTCGTCGACGGCAAGGGTGTGCCGTGTCTGGTGGCCATCGAGCAGGATCCGACCGGCGAGGGTTTGGCGCTGGCGCTGTCGTATGCCAAGGGCATCGGCGGCACCCGGGCCGGGGTCATCAGGACCACCTTCAAGGATGAGACCGAGACTGACCTGTTCGGTGAGCAGGCCGTGTTATGCGGTGGCACTGAGGAATTGGTGAAGACCGGCTTCGAGGTCATGGTCGAGGCCGGATACGCCCCGGAACTGGCCTACTTCGAGGTGCTGCACGAACTCAAGCTCATCGTCGACCTGATGTACGAGGGCGGGATCGCCCGGATGAACTACTCGGTGTCCGACACCGCTGAGTACGGCGGCTACCTGTCGGGACCGCGCGTCATCGACGCCGGCACCAAAGACCGGATGCGCCAGATCCTCGCCGAGATCCAGGACGGCACCTTCGTCAAGCGGCTGGTGGCCAACATGGAGGGCGGCAACGCCGAACTCGAAGCGTTGCGTAAGAAGAACGCCGAGCACCCCATCGAGATCACCGGCAAGA
>CAIWCQ010000524.1 GCA_903911165.1 uncultured Actinomycetes bacterium
CCATTCCCCTGGTGGCCGTGCTGCTGTTCTTCGTTTTCGGCGGAGTGGTGGCGGCCAGCCTGCCGGCCATCATCGGCGGTCTGACCATCCTCGGAGCGCTGGGCATCATGCGCTTCGTCGCCGACTTCGCGCCCGTGCACTTCTTCGCCCAACCCGTGGTGACCCTGATCGGCCTGGGCATCGCGATCGACTACGGACTGTTCATCGTCAGCCGGTTCCGAGAGGAGATCGCCGAGGGCTACGACACCGAAGTCGCCGTCCGGCGAACGGTGATGACCGCCGGACGCACAGTGGTCTTCTCCGCCGTCATCATCGTGGCCTCCTCGCTGCCCCTGCTGCTGTTCCCGCAGGGGTTCCTCAAGTCGATCACCTACGCCATCATCGCCTCGGTCATGCTGGCGGCGGTGTTGTCGATCACCGTGCTCGCCGCCATCCTCGCCATCCTCGGGCCGAACGTCGACGCACTGGGGGTCCGAACCCTGCTGAGGGTGCCGTTCCTGCGCAACTGGTCGGTGTCCCGAAACATCATTGAGTGGGTGGCCGAGAGGACCCAGAAAACCAAGACCCGCGAAGAGGTCGAGAGCGGATTCTGGGGCAAGTTGGTCAACCGGGTGATGAAGCGGCCCATCTTGTTCGCCGCCCCGATCGTTGTGCTCTTGGTCGTGATGATCATTCCGCTGGGGAACCTCGCACTCGGCGGCATCAGCGAGAAGTACCTGCCGCCGGATAATCCGGTCCGGGTTGCGCAGGAGGAGTTCGACCGAACCTTCCCCGGGTTCCGCACCGAACCGCTGACGCTGGTGATCTCCAACGACGACGGCCAACCCGTCACCGACCAGCAGGTCGCGGAGATCCGCAACCGCGCGATGGATATCAGCGGCTTCACCGATCCGGACAACAACCCCGACGCGATGTGGAAGCCACGTCCCGGCACCTCCAACGATCCGTCGGTGCGGGTCATCCAGAATGGATTGGTCAACCGCAACGACGCCGCCCGAAAGATCGACGAACTACGCGATATCTCCCCGCCGCGAGGGGTGTCGGTTTATGTCGGTGGCACTCCGGCACTGGAACAGGACTCCATCCACAGCCTGTACTCCAGGCTGCCGCTGATGGTGCTGCTGTTGATCTCCACGACGACGGTCCTGATGTTCCTGGCGTTCGGTTCACTGGTGCTGCCGATCAAGGCGGCGCTGATGAGCGCACTCACCCTCGGATCGACGATGGGCATCCTGACCTGGATGTTCGTCGACGGGCACGGATCCGGGTTGATGAACTACACCCCACAGCCACTAATGGCCCCGATGATCGGGTTGATCATCGCGGTGATCTACGGCCTATCGACCGACTACGAAGTGTTCCTGGTATCCCGGATGGTGGAGGCCCGCGACCGCGGCATGTCCACCACCGAATCGATCCGGGTCGGCACCGCCACCACCGGTCGGTTGATCACCGCAGCCGCACTGGTGCTGGCCGTGGTGGCCGGTGCGTTCGTGTTCTCCGACCTGGTCATGATGAAGTATCTGGCGTTCGGTCTGCTGATCGCCCTCCTGCTCGACGCGACCATCGTGCGGATGTTCCTGGTTCCGGCGATCATGAAACTGCTCGGTGACGACTGTTGGTGGGCACCGAAATGGATGAAGCGCCTGCAGCACAAGATCGGTCTCGGCGAGACCACTCTTCCCGATGAACTCAAACGGGCCGTCGTTCGAGAACCCGCGGGCGCACTGGTCGGCGCCGGCGCTCCGGCCGGACCGGTGGGCGGCCCGGGAAATTCCACCGATGAAGCACCCACCACACGTTTCAGCACGGCTAGATCCACGGGGGAAAAGTCCCCTGAAAGTGAATCCCCTGAAGGTAAATCCACTGAAGGTAAATCCACTGAAGGCCGGGACATCGGCTCCTGGCTCAGCGAGATTCGCGGCAAGGTGCTCCCGCGGCCGAGCCACATCGAGCCCGCGGGCGCGGAGGAACCGACATCGGTGATCGACGACCCGGCACCGGCCGAGGAGCCGCCGACCACCGCGATACCCACCCGGTCCGCGCCCATCTCCGCAGAGGAAACCCGTGCCATCCCGGTGAGCCGGCCGGCGACGGGTGACTCCGACGTGGCCACCGAGCAACTCAATGCCCGCGCCAAATCCAACGGGGTCAGCGCGCAGGATCTGCTGCGGCGGGAAGGCCGGCTGTAGACCCTCCGTCGGCGGCGGGGTCGGGTTCTGCGGGAGCCACCAGTACGCGGATGGCGCTGTTGAGGAAGGCCAGTAACGGCACGGACAGGAGCGCACCGATGATCCCGGCGGACACCGCGCCGGCGGCGATGGCGAGCACGATCGCCAGCGGGTGAATGGACACCGCCCGGCCCATCAGCAACGGCTGGAGCACGTGGGACTCAAGCTGCTGCACCGCGAAGATGAGTCCGAGGGTGATCAGGGCATAGATGAATCCCTTGGCCAATAGGGCGACCACGACGGCGACAAACCCGGTGAGCACCGCCCCGATCAGTGGCACGAAGGCACCGAGAAATACCAGTGACGCCAGCGGCAGTGCCAGTGGAACGCCCAAGATCGCCAAACCTGCACCGATACCGACGGCATCGACGAGCGCCACCAAAAACGTCGCCCGGACATAGCCGATCAGAGATCCGAAACCGGCCCGGCCGGCGTCACGGACCCGGTCCCGGGAGCTGGCGGGAACGATCTTCGTCAGGTAGGCGTAGATGCCACGGCCACCGGAGAGTAGGAAGATCAAGGTGAACAGCGTGAGCAGGGCGCCGGTCACGATCTCGGTCAGGGTGGCCGCGGTGGACAGCGCTCCGCTGGTCAGCTTCTCCTGGTTGTCGCGTAACGCTGCGGCGGCGGTATCGCCGGCTTTGTCGATCTGTTCCCGGCTCAGATGCGCAGGACCATCGATCAGCCAATTGGTGGCGTTGTCGATGCTGCGGGTCACCTCCGCGACGAGGCCCGGTAATCCGGAAATGAATTGGCTGACAACGAAAGTCAGGATTCCGCCGAACAGGCCAAGTCCACCGAGTAGCACCAGTGCCACCGCGCCGCCGCGGGGCATTCCGCGCTGATCCAGCCGGTCGACCGCAGGCAGAAGCAACGCCGTCAGGATCACCGCGAGCGCGACCGGCACCACGATCACCCGCAGCTGCCACATCAGCAGCAGCAGTGCCGCCACCGCCGACAGGATCACCAGGATTCGCCAGGCCCAGGCCGCCGCCTTACGAACCAGGGGAGCGACGGAGTCGTCATCGAGTTCTCGCCCGGCCGGCACCGGCTCAGCCTAACCGGCGCCGGCGGCATCCCCCGCCGATCAACCCAGCCCACGCTCCGCGCGGCTACCCTGAAGTCCGTGGCCCACACCGCCTCCGTCCGGGGGAAGTACTGGTGGGTGCGCTGGGTACTACTCGGCGTGGCGCTGATCGTCCTCGCGGTGGAGGCCACACTGGTGTGGGATCAACTGGCCAAGGCCTGGCAGAGCCTGCTGTCCGCGAACCTGTGGTGGGTGCTGGCGGCGATCGCGGCAGCCATGGCCTCGATGCACAGCTTTGCCCAGATTCAGCGAACTCTGCTGCGGTCGGCCGGCGTCACGGTTCACCAGTGGCGTTCCGAGGCCGCCTTCTATGCGGGCAACGCACTGAGCACCACGATGCCCGGCGGCCCGGTCCTCTCCGCCACCTTCGTCTACCGCCAGCAACGACTCTGGGGCGCCTCGCCGGTGGTGGCTTCCTGGCAATTGGTGATGTCGGGCGCACTGCAGGTGGTCGGCCTGGCACTACTGGGCCTCGGCGGGGCGTTCCTGTTGGGCGCCAAAGACAATCCGTTCTCGCTGCTGTTCACCCTCGGCGGCTTCATCGCACTGCTGCTCCTTGCCCAGGCCGTGGCTACCCGGCCGGAACTCATCGATGGGATCGGCGTGAAAGTGCTGAGTTCGGTGAACTCACTGCGCAGCAAGCCCGCCGACACCGGACTTCGCAAATGGCGCGAGACGCTCACCCAACTGGAATCGGTGAGCCTGAACCGGCGCGAACTCTCCGAGGCATTCAGCTGGTCGCTGTTCAACTGGATCGCCGACGTTGCCTGCCTGGCCTTTGCGGCCTACGCCGCGGGCGGGCATCCCTCGCTGGCGGGGCTGACCGTCGCCTACGCCGCCGCCCGCGCGATGGGCGCGATCCCACTGATGCCGGGTGGGTTGCTGGTCGTGGAGGCGATCCTGGTGCCCGGCCTGGTCTCCAGTGGGATGGCCCTGCCGGACGCGATCTCGGCAATGCTGATCTACCGACTGGTCAGCTGGATCTTCATCTCCGCGATCGGCTGGGTGGTGTTCTTCTTCATGTTCCGGACCGAGGGCGCTCTGGATCCCGACGTCGCGATCGACGAGCTGGCGACCCCCGCGCCCGAGCCCGACGCCGACGGGCCGTCCTGAAATACCCATATCCTTCGGTGATTATGGAGAACCGCAATGCAAGGTCGCCGGTGCTGCCGGCGTTGGTCGCCGATATCGCCTGCGTGGTGTTCTTCGTCGCACTCGGCAGACGGAACCATGCCGGCGGGGTGAGCGTTACGGGCGTCGCCGAGACGGCCTGGCCGTTCCTGACCGGAACGGCCATCGGATGGTTGCTGTCCCGGGGTTGGCATCGCCCCACCGCGTTGGCACCGACCGGCGTCGTCGTATGGGTGTGCACCGTGGTGGTGGGAATGCTGTTGCGGCAAGCCACTTCTGAGGGCACCGCGGCGAGTTTCGTCGTGGTGGCCACCGTGGCGACCGCACTACTGATCCTGGGCTGGCGAGGCATCCTGGGCTGGCGGAAAACAGCCCGCCGGTGGAGGGCCCGCGTCCGCTAAGGGCTCGGGACGTCGAGGTCGTCGGAGTTCCCGCAGCGCGCCTTCAGATCCACCAGGGGCTGCCGGATACCCGTGAGTTCTGCTTGAACCTGCGGGTTGTCAGCGAAATACTGCTGCACTGCCGACCGGATGGAGTCGCGAGGCGATCCCTCCAAACCGGTGAAGAAATCGTTGACGGCGGGGTGGGTGAACAAATATGCCGAGGTGGCCGCAGATACGCCCGAGGCAACTCCGGCCAAATCCGCCGCGGTGCAGTTAGGCGGGAGGGCCTGCGCCGACGGCGCCACACCGAGGAGAAGCGAACCGGCGAACACACCCGCACCGATCGCTGCACCGACCCCACGCTTGTAAGTGCTGCTGATCATCCCCACAACTCCTTCGCAGTCAACGTGGGGCTCATCGTAGGGCAGTCGCGCCACTCGGTGTTGGTCCGGGCCCGTTCTTGTCGCCATGGGCGCCTACAGCGCTGCGGTAAGCTCGCAGCCACGCGATTCGCTGCAATTCGGGGAGAAAAACCATCCAGCAGTTCATGATGCGGCTGAGCGGCACGCTGCGCAGACACCGATGGCTGGTTTTCGGCTGCTGGGTGCTCGCGTTGCTGCCGTCGATCTATCTCGCGCTCACGCAGTCGAACCAGTTGACCGGCGGCGGTTTCGAGGTGGCGGACTCGCAGTCGCTGCATGTCCAGAACGCGATCGAAAACCAGTACACGCAGCAGGGCGCGTCCGCCCTGGCGTTGGTGGCGGCACCCCGGGCGGACGCGACGTTCGACGACATGTCCGCCGCCGTGGCCGAACTTGAGCGGGCGGCGCAGCAGGTGCCCAGCGTTGAGGTACTGCAAAACCCTACGCAGCCCCCACCCGCACCGGACCGCCCCTACGTGGTGTCCCTGCGACTGGGCTTCGACAACTCCGGCGCGGTGGACGTCGCCCGGCAGTTGCGCGGGAAAATCGGCGTCTCCGGCGATCAGCCCGGCGCTATCGACAACGGCCGTGTGCGGCTCTACGTCATCGGTCAGGGCGCACTCGGCGCGGCCGCACAGACCAGCACCAAAAGCGACATCGCCGCCGCGGAACGGTGGAACCTACCGATCGTTCTCATGGTGCTGATCGCGGTGTTCGGTTCACTGGCAGCCGCCGCGATCCCGCTGGCCCTCGGGATCTGCACGGTCGCGGTGACCATGGGCGTGGTCTATGCGCTCTCGACGCTGACCACGATGTCGGTATTCGTCACGTCCACGGTCTCGATGTTCGGTATCGCGCTGGCGGTCGACTACTCGCTGTTCATCCTGATGAGGTTCCGGGAGGAGTTGCGGGCGGGACGCGACGGCGACCAGGCCGCCGACGCCGCCATGGCGACCTCGGGTCTGGCCGTCGTGCTCTCCGGACTCACCGTGATCGCCTCGCTGACCGGCATCTACCTGATCAACACCCCGGTTCTGAAGTCGATGGCGACCGGCGCGATCCTGGCGGTGGCGGTGGCGGTGCTGACCTCGACCACCCTGACGCCCGCCATTCTGGCTACGTTCGGGCGAGCAGCGGCGCGACGTTCCCGCCTGCTGCACTGGTCGCGTCGGCCCGAGTCCGATCAGTCCCGATTCTGGACCCGTTGGGTCGGTGCGGTGATGCGCCGCCCCTGGGCCTCGGCCCTGGGAGCCGCGGCACTGCTGTTGTTCGTGGCCGCACCAGCGCTGTCGATGACGCTCGGCAACAGCATGCAGCGACAGTTCCCGTCCACCCACGAGATCCGCGGCGGGGTGGCCGCGGCCGCCGAAGCACTGGGGCCCGGGGCACTGGGTCCGATACGGATACTCGTCACCTTCCCCGGCGGGAACGCCGCAGGCAACACCGGCGAACTGGACGCGGTGGCCGCGAGGATCTCCGAAGCTCCCAACATCGTGTCGGTGTCCCCGCCGGAGTTCGCCGACGACAACGGAAGCGCGCTGATATCGGCGGTGATGTCGGTGGACCCCGAGGACCTCGCCGCCCGCGACACCGTCGACTGGATGCGAGCGGAACTGCCCGCCGCAGCGGCCGGCGCTCAGATCGACGTCGGCGGACCGACGGCGCTGATCAAGGATTTCGACGACCGGGTTTCGCAGACCAAACTGCTGGTGTTCGGTTTCGTCTCGCTAATCGCCTTCGTGATGCTGCTGATCTCCATCCGGTCGCTGTTCCTGGCACTCAAGGGCGTACTGATGACGGTGCTGTCGGTCGCCGCGGCCTACGGCAGCCTGGTCGCGGTGTTCCAGTGGGGCTGGCTGGAGCGCATCGGGTTCGAACCGATCACCTCCATCGACAGCACCATCCCGCCTCTGGTGCTGGCTCTGACCTTTGGCCTGTCGATGGATTACGAGATCTTTCTCATGACCCGGATCCGGGAGCGCTACCTGCAGTCCGGCGACACCCGCGACGCCGTGGCCTACGGGGTCGCAACCAGTGCCCGCACCATCACCAGCGCAGCGTTGATCATGATCGCGGTGTTCATCGGCTTCGCCTTTGCGGGCATGCCACTGGTTGCCCAACTCGGCGTCGCCTGCGCGGTGGCGATCGCGGTCGACGCCACCGTGGTGCGACTGGTGCTGGTGCCGTCACTGATGGCCATGTTCGACCAGTGGAACTGGTGGTTGCCGGCCTGGCTGGACCGCATCCTGCCGTCGGTCGATTTCGAGAAGCCGCTGCCCAAACTCGACCTGGGCGATCTCGTCGTGCTCCCCGACGAAATCTCCTCCATCGCTCCACCCGCCGGTGACCTGCGCATGGTGGTCAAAAATGCGGCGCGGCTCAGGGAAATGGCTCCCGACGCGGTCTGCGTCGCCGACCCACTGGCCTTCAGCGGCTGCGGCATTCGTCGGCCCGCCAAGTCCTCACGGGGCCCCCGATCCGCTACCTTGCGCCCAGTCCATCCGGTGACGATCTGGCGGGGCCGACTCGCGGTGGCGCTCGACGCGTTGGGAACCGAGACCGATGTCGAGCGGAGCAGTCCCGTCGAGACCACCAACGTCCAACTGCCCACCGGCGACCGGTTGCTGATCCCGACCGGGGCCGAGACCCTGCGGCTGCAGAGCTACCTGGTGCTGTGCCGTAACAGCCGGGCGGACTACGCCGAACTCGCCGATCTCGCGGATGCGATGAATATCGACAACGCCGCGACCGTGCTGGCCGGTATCGACGAGTACTACAGTTCCGGGAACCCGCACCGGATGTGGATCGCGACCCAGTTGGTCAGGCGGCTGGCGGATCCGGTACCCGCCGACACTGCCGATGACGATCGCTGGTACACCCCGGACGCGGCGGCACAGTGGGACGATGTGCGGACACGGTGCCTGTCGCTGGCAGTAGCGACCCTGGAGGAAGCGAGTTGACGGTGGCCATCGACGAGCGACCCGTCGAGTTCTGGCCCACGTCGGCGATCCGCGAAGCGCTGGAGACCGGCGACATCACCATCTGGCAGCGCATCGTCGTCGCGATCAAACGCGACCCGTATGGACGCACCGCACGCCAAGTCGAAGAAGTGCTGGAAGCCGCTGCGCCCCAGGGCATCTCCAAGGCGCTCCACGAGGTTCTGGTTCGCGCCCGCGGCCACCTGGATGCCAACGAACGCGCCGAGGCCGCCCGGCATGTGCAACTGCTGCTGGAGCGTTCCGGCCTCGGCCAGCAGGAATTTGCCTCCCGGATCGGCGTCGCGCGGGAAGACCTCGCGGCCTACCTCGACGCGACGGTCAGTCCCGCAGCATCACTGATGATCCGGATGCGCCGGCTGTCGGACCGATTCGCCAAGATCCGCGCTCAGCAGTCCTCAGCGGACGTCAATACCGAGTCCGAAGACGCCGGTTAAGCCGGCGGCGGCGTAGGAGTACCGTCGCTGCCGGTAGATCCGGCCGTGGAGCCGCTGCCGCCAGTGCCGCCGTAGCCGCCGAAGCCGGACGTGGTGCCGCCGTTGCCGCCGGTGCCGCCATTGCCGCCCTTACCCGTGCCCTTGCCGTTGCCGCCAGTTCCGCCGTTGCCGCCGTTCCCGATGGCGCCGCCGGTGCCGCCGGTGCCGCCGGTGCCGCCCGCACGGTTGTTTGAGTTGGCATTGCCGCCGGCGCCTCCGGCGCCGCCGTTGCCGGTTGGCCCCGCCGGGGTGGTCCCGTCAGCGCCGTCCGCGCCGTCGACGGCACCTGTTCCGCCGCTACCGCCGAGCGCAGCCGTGCCCGGATCGCCGCCTTTGCCTCCGGTACCACCAGTGACGCCGGCCCCGGTGGCGATGTTGTATCCGCCGTTGCCCCCGCGGCCACCGGTGCCACCGGATCCCGAGTTGCCGCCACTGCCACCGGCACCGCCGACGCCCGTCGTATCAAAGAAGAACAGGATTGCCCCGGTTCCCGCGTTACCACCGGCACCGCCGGTGGCACCGCTGCCACCGTTGCCACCGCGGCCGCCGGTCCCGGAACCACCGAGTCCTAACACCGGATCGGTTCCGCTTCCACCAACGCCGCCGTTACCACCGTTGCCGCCATTGCCACCGCCGCCGCCGCTGCCGCCGTTACCGATCAGCGAGCTGCCGTCGCCGCCATTGCCGCCGACACCACCTGCAGTACCGTTCCGGCCGTTACCGCCCGTGCCGCCGAAGCCGTTGGTACCACCAGAGCCGTCGTCGCCGCTAATCCCAGCGCCGCCGGACCCACCGGCACCACCGTCACCGAACAACGACAGGGCGCCGACGCTTCCGCCGTCGCCACCACTGCCCGCTGTACCGCCCGGCGCGAGGGCCGAGGCGCCGGTTCCGCCGGCCCCGGCGCTGCCGATCAGCAGCGCGCCGGCCCCGCCCTTGCCGCCCGTGCCACTGGTGCCGGTGCCGGTGCCCGTGCCGCCGTTACCGCCGACGCCACCGGTGCCGAGAAGAACCGCGATACCCGCGCCGCCGCCGTTGCCGCCGTTACCGCCGTTGCCGTTGGTGCCGGTGGACCGTGC